>CAKPHZ010000021.1 GCA_934162265.1 uncultured Bacilli bacterium
AAAAAAATACTTAAACAGATATTTCTATCCATTAAAGTATTAGCAAAAGAAAAAGATTTATTAAATAAATAACAAATCTTAGTCAGCAGCAATTGCAACATTTGCACTTGTTGCTCTATTAAACGCATAATGAGTAGCATCAGCAGCTACATAGAATTTTCCACGATTTTTTGCAACTAAAAATACTTCATAAGAATCTATACTAGAATTATAACGAATAGCAGAACAAACAGCAGTAGTTCCTACTTTATCCCCTTTAACTATTGTATAATTATATTTATTACTAGCTTTTGGAAAAGTAGCTGTACCAAGAATAATATCATTCTCATTAAGTCCTAAAGCAGTAAGTAAGTTACCGCCTTTATAGTTTATTGCTGTTGATTTACCAGAAGTAGACTTAGTTCCAGAAGCTTGAAGTGTTGCAATACAAATCCACTCATTTTGATGATCAGTTTGTGTATAATCAATAAAACCATCACTTAATGTCTTATTATCAACAGAAGAAGCAACAGAATCTTCAGTAACCCATGTATTCAAACTATTTGCAGCAGCTTGTGCTGAAGAATATAATGTACTTTTTCTTGAATTATTAATCGAATTAATAACACTATTAGCAGCAAGTCCCATAACGATAGCAAGAATTACAATAACAGCAAGTAATTCAATTAAAGTAAAACCTTTATTGTCTAATTTTTTTCTATTTTTTCTTATCATTCTTAACATTTTCATTTTCTTATCCTCCTTATTGTTAACTAAATTATAATAAAAAAACAATTGATAGTCAATTGCTTTTTTTAATTTTTTTGGTAAATTGATATAAATTTATCTCCATACTTTTTCTTTTTTAATAAAGTATATCCTTCTACTTCATTAGAATATTCATAATTATACTCTAAAATAATTATCCCTTTATCAGATAATAAATGATTATCTCTAACATTCTCTAATATTTCTAATAAAATATGTTCACGATATGGAGGATCAACAAAAATAATATCAAAAACATAACCTTTATCTTTAAATATCTCTAAAGCCTTACAATAGTCCATTTCTATAGAAGTACTTTTATTCTCTATCTTAAATTCTTTTATATTTTCATTAATCACTTTTATACATTTATGATTATTATCTACAAAAAAACATCTCTTAGCCCCATTACTAATCGCTTCAATTCCTAAATTACCACTACCTGCAAATAAATCTAGAACATAAGCATCTTGAATATAATTTTGAATACTCCCAAATAAACTCATCTTTACTCTATCCATAGTAGGCCTAGTACCATCGATATCATATCCCTTTATCTTTCTTCCCTTTAAACTACCACTAATTACCCTCACCTAACACATCTTCTCCCATTCTTAGTAAATTTCTTAAGCCCTTGATTAATCTTCATCACAAAAAACATTAATTCATCATAATATTTCATATATCCCCTATATTCAGGATACTCATATAATTTTTTCTTTATCTCTAATTGCTCATATTCTATAGAAGTACTATTTCCTACTTTTAATAACTCTTGTATTTCTTTATTTTCTAAAACTTGTCTTTTATACTTCTCTAATTCTTTTATCATTTCACTTTCATCCATAGCATCAATTAATTCAAAAGTCTTCTCCATTATTTTATGCATTTTTCTCTCTCCCTTAATAAAAAAATTATACTCTAATTATTTTAAAACATCAAGAAAACTCTGAATCATACTAATATTATCAATAGTTCGATTAATCTTATCACTTGTAGTTAATTTATAACCAATCTTCATTTCTTCTACAAAAGAAGGAAAACTATCTGGATTACGATTTAATATTTTATACCAATTAGAATGCTCTCTTAAATATCTTTTTAGATTAATATCGTGCTGTATTCTATTATAAATATCATAAGTCATTAATCTTCAAACCTCTTATATAATGGTCTTGGATTATATTCTTTCTTACTAGATCCTGCCTCCTTAGAAGCAAATAATTCTCCAAATAATCCCAAAGTTTTCTGCAAAGAACTAATTCCTTCTTGTACTTTATTAACATCAACATTTTTAGCCATTTTGACTAATTCTTCTAAATATCCACCCCTATTATCATTTCTTTCTACTTTTTTGCTTTCCTCATTCAATAACTTCCCCCAAGCATCTTCATCTTCTCCATATAAATCATACATCTCATAAAAATCCTGCCAAGTCTTTTTTCCTTCTTTAATATACTGAATTAAAAATGGATTTTCTTTTACAAAAGCCTTAAATTCTTCTTTTTTATCCATTTTTATCACCTCTTAGTACTATTATATGCCTAAAAAAAGAGATAAGTTCTAAATCATAAAAACTTATCTTAATTCAATCGTACTATCATGCCATTAAAAAACAACATTTTATATCTAATCACACTTTTGCAACAAAAATTGACAAATTTATCACACTTTTGCAAACATTTTCAACTATTTTATCACATTTTTGTAACCTTACTTTTTAATCATACTATAAACAACATGAACTTCCTTTGCTGTAAGTCTACGATATTCAGAAGCTTTTAATCCACTTAAATCAAAAATACCAAATCTTTCTCTTTTTAATTTGATTACTTTTTTACCAACTGCTTCTATCATTTTCTTAACTTGATGATTTCTTCCTTCATGAATAACTAATTCTACAATACAAGTATTCTTTTTCTTATCAATACTTCTTACCTTAACATGACATTTAGCGGTTTTCCTGCCATCAATCATAATACCACTTTTTAATCTCTTTACATCATATCCACTTAATATTCCTTCAACCTTGGCAATATAAACTTTATCAATCTCATTAGCTGGATGCATAAGACCATTCGCAAATACACCATCATTAGTAAGAAGAAGAACACCTGTTGTATCATAATCAAGCCTTCCAACAGGATAAATTCTAGCTGTAGTATCAATCAAATCCACAACTGTCTTTCTTCCCTTATCATCATTTGTCGTCGTTACAACACCTCTAGGTTTATACAATAAATAATACTCATAATTATGATCCTTCTTTATCGATAATCCATCCACTTCAATCTCATCATCATGACTAACTTTCGTTCCAAGTTCACGAATAACACTACCATTAACGAAAACTTTTCCTTCTAATATTAACTCTTCAGCCTTTCTTCTAGAACAATATCCAGAATTAGCAATCACTTTCTGTAATCTTTCCATACTATCCCTCACTTACCAAACTATCATATCATTTTTTAAAACTTTTGAAAACTATAATCAGCTAAATCATATCACTCTAAACTGATTAAAATCAGGAATAAAACTTTCTTTACAACTTTCTCCTTCTTGAATAAAAGCTTTTCTTATTCCCAAATCATAAGCATAATTAATCAACTCATCATACTCATCTTCACGAACTACTCGATTCAGTTCTTCATACTTACATTCCCTAACAGGAGTATATTGATTCATAATACTAAAAATAATCTTATCCTGGTATTTTAAACATAAGTATTTTATTACCCTCTTACTATCCTCTAAATGACCAGGAAGAAGCAAATGCCGAACAATAACGCCCCTTTTCATTATCCCATCATCATCAATAACAATATCTCCCACCTGATGAACCATCTCTTCAATTGCCTTATCAGCAATCTCAAAATAATCCTTACAATGAGAAAACTTCCATGATAACTCATCAGAATAATATTTAAAATCAGGTAAATAAATATCCACATACCCATCTAACTTTTTGATTGTCTCTAGCTTCTCGTAGCCACTACTATTATAAACAATAGGTATCTTTAATCCATTACTTCTAGCAAGATCTAATCCCTTTATAATCTTATCTACCCAAATCGTAGGCGTAACCAAATTAATATTTAATGCCCCATTCTTTTCTAAATCAAGACAAATATCACAAAATTCCTCTACCGTAACAGTTCTTCCTTTATGATATTCACTAATCTTATAATTCTGACAAAATAAACATCTTAAATTACAATAAGAAAAAAAGATTGTCCCACTACCAACTTCTCCACTGATAACAGGTTCTTCCCATTTATGCAGTGAATACCTGGCAATCACCATCTCACCAGGTGCCAGACAAAAACCAATCTCACCACAATCTCTATCTACATTACAACACCTAGGGCATAAATTACATTTCATTATATCACTTCCTAAAAATACTGAAAAAGAAAAAGTCTCCAATTAGAAACTTTTCTTTAATAAAATACATTTCTTAAATATAATCCTTCTGGATTAGCCGTCTTACCAGCTTGCGTTCTATCTTCACTCTTTAAAATATCAATAATCTCTTCACTACGTCTTTTTCCTTCACCAATTTCAATTAAAGTACCTACCATATTTCTAACCATATATCTTAAAAATCCCGTACCAATAAAAACTAAAGTAATCTTATTAACATCTTTTAAATCACGAAGTAAATTTGTCTGAGATAAAGTTCTAACATAATCATCTTTTTCTTCATCAACCTTTGTAAAAGATCTAAAGTTATGTGTCCCTTCCAAATATTTCATAGCCCGTTGCATCTCAACAACATCTAACTTCTTATTATGTTGATAAACATACTTTCTCTCTAAAGGATTATATTCTCCCATATTAATCTGATAGATATATTCTTTTCCCGTTGCATCAAACCTAGCATGAAAATTATCCGAAACCTCTTCAATATGTTTAATATAAATATCTTCTGGTAACATTGAATTCATACTATGAAGCAGTTTCTCAATATCCATTTTCTCTTCAAAATCAAAATGCGCTTTCTGATTTAACGCATGAACACCAGCATCTGTCCTACCCGTAGCCGTTATCTTAACCGCCTTATCCCCATTAATCTTTTTTAAAACACTTTCAATCTCTCCTTGAACAGTTCTTCCTTTAGGTTGTTTCTGATAACCTTTAAAATCACTGCCATCATAAGAAAATGTCATAAAATATCTCATCTTTACTACCTCACTTTAATAATATAATCCCTTTTATTACAAAGACTATTTTATCAAATCATACGCACATTTTCAATCATTTAGAACAATATTCTCAAAAGTTTACAATAAAAATACTAATCTTTTTTGATAACTTTTAAATAAAGAAAACACTTTTTAAGTATTTTTCCAAACAGAAAAAAATTACTTTAATATATTTAAAATAGCATATCTATGGAGATAAAAAATATCATTCTCTAAAATCATAATTTTCTCCAATAACGTATTCAAAAAATATTTGCCAAACAAAACAGTTGGATTTGTATTGCTTCCATCTTAATTGGTCTTCCTACCGGTTAGTATTTAACCTCTTATCTATTCAAAGCTTGCTTAGATGAAAACTACAATTTTGGTATCCATATTGAACTTTGGACTTATCTTGCCGCTGCTTTAGGTACCTATCTTGTTTCTTTCATCGTATCTCATTATCTTTCTAAAAAAATAAATACAATCGACATGGTTAGTAATCTAAAAGCAAATGAATAAAGAAAAAGAATTCTATTTTTTTTAGAGTTCTTTTTTTACTTAAAATACTTATCTCTTACCTTCCCTCATATATATTTACAAATCAAAATGTAAATAAAATAAAAAGAAATAAATAATTAAAAGACAAAGAATACACTTTATGATAAAATTAGAATAAAGGAAGGAGAAAAAAATGAAAAATAATAATAAAGGAAGGAGAAAAAAATGAAAAATAATAATAAAGGAGTAATTATTTTATTGATTATAATCATATTAATACTAGCTACTTTATTTATTTTATTCGCAACCAATACAATTTTCTTCAATGCTAGTTCAAAAAATAATCATTCAGAAAACACTACAACAAATAATCAAGAAAATAGTAATGTAACAAACAAAGAAAATAATAAAGCATATAACTATTCAGAAATGAAAGGATTATATAAATTTGAAACTGAAATTTTAACAGACGAATCTGGAAACAAATATAGAGCAACTTATAATTTATATTTATATGAAAATGGAACATTTATCTATAAACTAAGTACCATGGCACCATTTGGATATATGGGAAATTACATAATTGAAGATAATAAAATTAAATTAAATTATCTATTCTCAACTAACAGTGGTGCTAGTATTAAAATAACTAAAGGAAGTAAAAATCTAGCAATTAATTCTAACAATAGCATAACAGACGAAAACCAACCAATTAATACCATTAATTTGACCAATATAACTTTAACAAAAACTAACGAAACAGAAGAAAATAAATTTATTACAGATGGAAATGATTTTGAAAAAATACTAAATAACTACAATATTGAAAATAACGAAAACTAAGAGCAATTACCTAAAAAAGTAACTGCTCTTTTTTTGCTTTTTAAATAATACATAATATCATATCTTCAAATCTTCATTATCTAATTTATTATCTTTTCTTAACAATAAATTTTCAAAAAACATCATTAAATATTTATTATCAGCTTTTATTCCTTTACTATAATTCGTATAATTTGCCCTAACAAGTGCATTCCTAAAATATTTTGAATTATCCTTAAATAATTCATTATTTACCTTAAATCCCATACTAATTAAGTATTTTTGAATAAAAATTGCAGTTGTTCTCGTATTTCCTTCTTGAAAAGGATGTACCTGCCATATTCTAGAAGTAAATTCACAAATTCTATTTATTAACTGAGCCTCATTCATATCAAAATAATCTTGTGTTTTTTCTTCTTGAAAATCATACCGCAAAGTTTCCTCTATCATATCATAAGATTGATAATTAACAGTATCACCATTTAAAATAGGTTCATCTTTTGTTATATTATATAAACGAAAAACTCCTGGATTATACTTTTTATTATCTAAACAATAAAATAATCTTTGATGATAATTTTTCAAAGTCAAATAATCAAACCGAAAAGACTTATTATTTAAAATTTCATATATAGCTGTAGCCACTTCATCAGCCTCTTCTTCATCATCATCAAGATGATTATCACTATTTTTTTTGTAATAAGACGTAATTTCTTCTTGAACTTGGTAATATGTTTTTTTCCCATTAATATGTTCTTGAGATAACTCAACCATATACCGAGAAGGTTTCAATCCATCAACATCTTGTAATCCAAAAGCAATATTCCAATATAATTGTTTTATCACAGGACTTTTTTCATCTTCTACTTTATCATAAGTAATTTCATTCATTAAAATACCTCCTTATAAAAAAATATCTATACAAAAGTTTAATCTTTATCAGTATTTTTTATAAATTAACCAAATCATCAACAACATTCACTAAATGTATTCCATGAGATCCCTTAACTAAAATAATATCATCTTCTCTTACCAAATCTTTTAATAAAGAATAACACTCTTCTTCAGAAGAAAAATGATAAACATCCTCTTTACTCATTCCAAGTTCTATTACTCTTTTATCAATTTCACTAGATAACTCTCCTACTGTAATTAATTTATCAATCTTATTATAAATAACCGCATCCCCTAAATCATAATGAAGTCGTTCTCCATATTCTCCAAGTTCTAGCATATCTCCTAAAATAGCAATTCTTCTCTTATCTTTAATTTGTCCTAATAAATTTAAAGAAGAAACCATAGAGTCATAATTGGCATTATAAGTATCATCAATAATCGTCATTCCACTTTTACTTATCTTTTTCTCTAATCGATGACTAGATAAATGAAAATGAAAAATTCCCTTCTTAATCAATTCATCATCAATCTTAAAAATTTTTCCTACAGCATAAGCCATCAAAGCATTATAAACATAAGCCTTACCACCTACATTAATCAAAACAGAAGAACACTTATTTATAATATCAAAACAACTACTAAAAGCATCACTCTTAATAATCTTTGCTTGATTTTCACTATCTTCATCAATAGAAATAACCTTTACATCATACTTATCCCTCAACTTAGGAACAACTGAAGATAACATATCATTATCCCCATTTAATACAACCTGATTTCCTTTTAAACCATCTAATATTTCTAACTTAGCCTTTAAAATATTTTCTCTACTTCCTAAATTACCAATATGAGCCGTCCCTACATTCGTAATCACTGCAACATCAGGCATAGCAATAGAACTAAGTAAATGAATTTCTCCTAAATGATTCATCCCCATTTCAACAACAAGAATCTCATCATCTTCCTTTAAACTCAAAATTGTAAGAGGAACACCAATATGATTATTATAATTTCCACTTGTCTTATGAACTAAGTATTTTGTTTCTAAAACACTAGCAATTAAATCCTTACAGCTAGTCTTCCCAACACTACCAGTAATTGCAACAACTTTACCCTTAAATCTTCTTCTTACCTCTCTTGCTAACTCTTGAATACATTTTAAAGTATCTTCTACTACAACAATAGTAGCGTCCCCATAAGTATTTTTATCATACTCTTTATCTAATATACATACACTAGCCCAATTTTCAATAGCATTTAAATAATAATCACTGCCATCAGCCTTATCTCCCTTTAAACCAACATAAACGTCCCCTTTTTCTACTTTTCTACTATCAATACAAAAATTCTCTAACCTTTGGTGAATATCACCACAAATAAGTTTTCCTCCACATAACTCAATAATATCAGATACTCTAATCACATTATCACCTACAATATAATTCCTAATTCCTTCTTTTTCTCTTCACTCATCTCATCAATAATCTCTTTAATAATCACTCTTTCATCAAAAGGATACCTTACCCCATTAATTTCTTGATAATCCTCATGACCTTTTCCTAAAATCAAAATCACATCTCCATCTTTAGCATTTTCAATACTATAGCGAATCGCTTCTTTTCTATTATCAATGATTGTATACTTACCATCCGTCTTCTTCATTCCAACCAAAATATCTTCAATAATCTTTCCATTATCTTCATATCTTGGATTATCTGCAGTTAAAATACTAAAATCAGAATACTTACCACTAATCTCACCACAATCAAATCTTCTCTGACGGCTACGATTTCCTCCACAACCAAATACTGTAACAATTCTACTAGGATTACTCTCTCGAACAGTCTTTAACACATTCTCCATAGCAATTCCCTGATAAGCATAATCAATTACTACACTAAACTTTGAAGAAACAGAAACACTCTCCATTCTTCCCTTAACTTTAACTACCTCTAAAGCCTTCTTCATATCAGAAATAGATACCCCAAGTAAATCACAAATACTAATTGCAGCTAAAGCATTATAAGCCGTAAATGTACCCAAAATACTCACCATAAAAGTATCTTTAATCTTACCATCAGTCTTCATCTCTATTCCAGTAAAGCCATTTTTAATTACATTAGCACATTCCACCAAACGATAATTAGCCCCACTATCTTTTCCATAATAATATTTATCACAAGTAGTACCATCCATCATATCAGTAGCATATTCACTATCTAAATTAAAAATACCTACCTTACATTGCTTAAACAATAAACTCTTACAATACTTATAATCATCAAAACTCTCATGCTCATCTGTACCAACATGATCCAAACTAAGATTCGTAAATATCGCATAATCAAAAATCACATTTACCCATCTTTTTAACTTCAAAGATTGACTAGATACTTCCATTACCAAATAATGAACTCCATGATCTAACATCTCTCTCATATACTTAAACACATCATAAGATTCAGGAGAAGTATTCATCGTATGATAAAATTTATCTAAATAAAATACCCCCATCGTCCCAATCAAACCACATTCTTTCCCTGAAACATTCAAAATATGTTGAATCATTGTACTAGAAGTTGTCTTCCCTTTAGTACCCGTAATGGCAATCGTAGTCATCTCTTTATCTGGATAACCAAACAAAGTACGAGATAAAATCGATAAATCAACCCTTGTATCTTTTAACTTAATCACTGTAATATCTTTACTTACCGTAACATCATGCTCTACCGCAATAACTTGACATCCATTTTTTATCGCCGCATCAATATAATCATGCCCATCAACTCGAAAGCCAACTAAAGCCATAAACATAACCCCATCCTGTACTTTTCTAGAATCATAAGCAATATCACTTACTTCTATATCTAAATTTCCTTGTATCAATTCATAATCTACATCTTTAAGTAATTCTCTTAATTTCATTTCTATCTCCCCATTTCTTTCTTTATTATACTAAACTTATTTCCTTTTCTCCACCATTTTCTTTTATTTAACAAAAATACTTATTCAGTATTTTACAAAAAGAAAAAGAAAACGCCTAAGACTTTTCCTTCTTCATCCAATCTTTTCCATCCACAATCCGAGAAACCAACATAGAAGAACTTGTATCTCCAACAACATTCAAAACCGTTGCTGGAGCATCAATAATTGTCGCAATAATTGTCAAAATTGGTAAACAAGACATTGAATAACCAAGCAAACTAATAATCAAACTCTCAGATATCGTTCCTCCTCCAATCGGAACTGCTGTCACAAGCAAAGTAGAAATTAAAGCAATCCCTACTACCTTAAGCATCATATCCATCCCAAACGTACCACCTTCAAATAAATACACCAAAAACATAATCTTAAAGACACTACCAATAATAGAACCATCTTTATGAAAACTAGTTCCCATAGGAATAACAGCCTCTGCTATATCACTAGGAACACCAATTTTCTTTGCCGTATCAATATTAACAGGAATACAAGCCGCAGAAGAACAAGTAGCAAGAGAAGTTAATGTTGTAGGAAGCACATTTTTCCAAAAAGCTCTTACTCCCTTCTTCCCAGCCGACAAATAAGCATAAAATGTATAAACAACAAAATAAAATGCAATTGCTACTAATAAATATAAAACAAAACTCTTAAAATAAGACTGTGCTATACTACTACCAAACTCCCCAACCATAACAGCAAAATAACAACCAAGTCCAACAGGTGCATACATCATAATCAAATCCACAAACTTTAAAATAATTTCATTAAAGGAACACAATACTTCTAAAGCCTTTTCCCCTTTTTTTCCAGATTTTCGAATAGAAAAACCAAATAAACAAGCAAAACAAACAATCGCAATAATATGCTCTTTTGATAATAATTTAGAAAAATCATCTACACTGATAAGTTCAGCCGTACGACTCAAAAGATCTAAAGAAACATCCTCCTCCTTTGTATCCACAACCAAACTCTTTTTAATCAAATTACCATCTTGTACATCTACTAATCTAAAAATTTTAGTACTAACAACACCAACACAAACAGCAACCAAAGAAGTAAAAACAAACACACAAACAATAGTCTTAATAATCTTACCAATTCTCTTAGGTTCCTTCATTTTTGCTATCGTAGTAGTAATCGTAAGAAAAATTAAAGGAACAATACTAACCAAAAGCAAATTCAAAAATACCTCTCCAAAAGGAGCTAATACCTTAGCTTTACTCCCCATCACTAACCCTACTATTCCACCAATAATAATCGCCAAAATCAAAATAATTGTTGACCGATAATTCTTAAAAATTTTCTTCATCATTCTTCCCTCTTTCTTAATAACATTATACGCTTGACAAAAAAAGAATGCTACCTTGTAAAATCCACAAAAAAATTGTATTTTCCACACAAAATCCACAAATATTTTGTATAATCAATATAAGGAGGATTTTCTATGAAACAATATATAAAAATGAATAATAATAACAACCAGCTTTCTCTAGGAAATACTTGCCGTATCATCAAACAACTAAGTACCAAAAAAAATATTGCTACCCAAACAGATATCTTTTGCGCCATCTTCAATATAGAAAACGCTAATGACTCCACTGTTAATAACTATTGTATTGGTTGCCGTTCAATTGGAGAAGAATACAAAAAAATTTATATAGAGATAAAAAATCAAACTCAACCATTTATCCCTATCCTAAATAATCTATTATTTATCTTAGGCCTTCCCTATCAAGAGAAACAATCTAAAGAAACACTAAATCAAAATGAAACCTTAAAAATATTATCCCAAAAACTATATAACCTAGCTAAAAACGATCGAAGTATTTTACCAGAAAAACAAAACCAAATCTATAAGTATTTCAAAGAAAATAACTACATAGAATGCCTAAAACTAATATTTACCACTATCGTACTAGAAAAAAAACAACCTATTTATATCGAAGACATTGTCAAAAACACCATTGAAAGTATCTTAAACAACACAAAAATCTCTTTAAACGAACTAGAAAGTTTCTTACAAATCCAATTCAACGACGGATTAAATTACAACTATTCCCTAAAAAAACTAGCCAAAGAAAATAATCCCTATGCTTGCTTTGAAATAGGATTAATGGAATATAACGGAGAATTTTCAGGAACACCCAATTATGAAAAAAGTTATATCTACTTTAAAATAGCCGCTAATCAAAATCACCCCAGAGCAAACTATCTAATTGCAAAAATGCTATTAGAAGGAAAAATTGGAATCCAATCTAACGAAGATATAACACTTGCCTATCATTACCTAAAAACAGCAGAAAGTCTAGGAAACATTGCTGCTCTAAACCAATTAGGACTATACTACAAAAATAACAAAAAAGATAACCAGAAAGCCATAGAATACTTTAAAAAAGCAGTTTCCTATAATTATCCTTATGCCTTCAATAATCTTGGAAAACTTGCTGAACAAGAAAACAACCATACTCTTGCCCTATCTTACTATGAAAAAAGCGCCAACTTAGAAGAAAGTTGGGCCTTAAATAAAACAGCAGAATACTATAGACAAGGAATCTATTGCCAAAAAGACTTACAAAAAGCTTACTTCTACTACAAAAAAGCCCTAAATGTTCCCTTAAAACTACAAAGTAATTATGCCAAATACAACCTTGCCAAATACTTCTACCTAAACGGATGCTACGAAATAGAAATCGAAAAAAATACAAAAAAAGCACTCTCTTTACTAGAAGATGCCTCAAATCATAATCTACTAAAAGCCAAAATCGAACTACTCACTTATTACACCCAAAATTATTTTCAAATCAAAAATGAAAACACCTTAACAAAAATCAATCAACTATTAACAGAAATTGAAACCCATAAACAATACAACAAAAACATAAAAGAAAAAATAGAAAACCTCATCATCAATATCAAACAAAAAGAAAAAGTAAATAGAAAACTCTTTCAAGAATAATCTATTTACTTTTTTGTTTCAGAAAACAACTTTTTCATTGTCTCATTTCCCTTAGTAAGCCTTTGAATAGTCAAATCATCAGCCTTATTATTCGCAAGTCGCAAATTATTCTCACTAGAAAGCAAAGCTTCTTTTGTCTTTTGTAAATGATCAATCGTCTTATCAATCTCATCAATAGCTTTCTTAAACTTATCACTAGCAAGACGATAATTTCTTGCAAATCCTTCCTTAAATGTATTAAGATTATCCTCAAAATGAGAAATATCAATATTTTGATTTTGAATCATCAAAAGTTCTTTTTTATATTTTAAAGAATTCATCGCCATTCCCCTAATTAAAGTAATCAAAGGAATAAAAAATTGAGGCCTTATCACATACATCTTTTCATATTTATGACTAACATCAACAATTCCTTCATTATAATAATCATTATCAATCTCTAACAAAGAAACCAACACAGCATATTCACACTTTTTTTCACACCTATCCTTATCTAATTCCTTAAAAAAATCTTCATTCTTATGCTTAGTCGCTGTCATATCTGCTTCATTCTTCATTTCAAACATAACCGAAACAAATTCCATTCCCTCATCATCATAATCACGATAAATAAAATCTCCCTTGGAACCAGACCTAGCATCATTATCTTTTTCAAAATAAGCATTAGAAAACAAAGGTCTTAACTTATTAAACTCATTACTACAATGAACCTCTAAAGACTCACCAATCATCTTTGTCGACTGTTTTGCCTTAAAATCACGATAATAAGAAATTTGTTCCTCTCTATCTTTAAGTTTTTCCTCATAAGTCTCCTTCATATTTTTTTCTTTCATCAAAAAATCATTTTTAAGAAGTTCTAATTGATTACTTAAAGTACTGATCTCACTTTCTTTTTTAGATAAAGCCTCTTGAATGGTTAAAGTACTTTCCTTATCTTGAAGAACAAGTTTATTCTTTAATTCAACAATCTCTAACTTTTGTTCTGTAACCCTTTCTTGATATTCTTTCTCTATCTTATTTTTTGCTAATTCAATAGCATTTTCCTTTTCAATCTTATATTGTTTTTCTCTTTCAGAAATTTCTTTTTCAAATTCTTGATCACGAATTTGCTTCACTACATTTTGATAATCCATCTCATCAATTTGAAAAACAGTCCCACAATTTGGGCATTTAATCTCATGCATAAACATTCCTCCTCTACTTCTAAATAAAAAGAAAAAGCAATCTACTAGATCCCTTTTCTTTATAATCTTCCATTAATTAAATGAATATTGTCTAGTAATACTCCAGTTCCTTCTGCAACACAAGTTAATGGACTTTCTGCAATAAATACTGGTACTTTTAACTCTTGAGATAATAATTGACTAAAGCCATCTACCATACTTCCTCCACCAGTTAAAACAATACCTTTATCAATAATATCTGCTGACAACTCAGGAGGAGTTTGCTCCAATATTCCTTTCGCTGCATGAACTATTGTATAAATACTTTCTCTCAACGCTTCTTCTACTTCATCACTAGTAATCGTAATAGAATGAGGTAAACCAGTTACCAAATCCCTACCACGAACTTCCATCTTTTCATTCCTAGACCCAGGAAATACAGTACCAATTGTTATCTTAATATCCTCAGCAGTTCTATCACCAACAAGCAACTTATATTTATCCTTAATATACTTTACAATGTCACTATCAAAAGCATTTCCAGCAATCCGAATAGATGCACTATTTACAATTCCACCAAGAGATAAAACAGCAATATCAGTAGTTCCCCCACCAATATCAATAACCATATTACCACTAGGCTTAGAAATATCCATTCCTGCTCCAATTGCCGCTACCTTAGGCTCTTCCTCCAAAAATACCCTCTTAGCACCAGTCCTCTCAGCAGCTTCCACAATAGCATTTTTTTCTACTTGAGTGATATTAGACGGACAACAAATTAAAATTCTAGGACGAGAAAAGAAACTTTTACCATTTACCTTTTTAATAAAATAGTTAAGCATTACCTCAGTCGTTTCAAAATCAGCAATAACTCCATCTTTCATCGGACGAATTGCCGTAACCTGCCCAGGAGTTCTTCCCAACATCTCACGAGCTTCCGTTCCTACTGCTAAAGGTTTCTTCGTATCCAAATCAATTGCTACAACACTAGGTTCATTTAATACAATACCTTGTCCTTTAATATAAATAAGTACATTCGCTGTCCCTAAGTCTATTCCAATGTCTTTATTAAACATTTCTATCACCATCCTAAACAATATTTTAACACAGATTATGTTTTTTGAATACTCTTAATTTGCATTTTTTTCCAAATATTTACGCCTCGTTGACTCTCCCCCTCTAATATGCCGAATATCTGTATGATATTGTAAAATACTTGACACTTGATGATATAAATCAACATCTATTTCCAATAGCCTTTCTCTTAAATCTTTATGTATAGTACTCTTACTAAGTTGAAAAACCTTTGCCATTTCTCTTACGGTTTTACCTGTTTTAATAATATAATTACCTTCATCAATAACCCTAGAAATAATCTTTTTATTCATAATTCCTCCCATAATATTATTTATGAAAAAAAGTGGCATATCATACCACTATTTTAATTCACCAGGTAATTTATCATAACAATTTTCAGGATTCAAAACACTACCTTGATAATATAATTCAAAATGTAAATGATTTCCCAAATCTGCACTAACATTAGATTTTCCACTCTTACCAATAATCGTTCCCTGTGTTATTGCATCATTCGCCTTAACATTTACCTCACTTAAACTTTGATAAACACTAATCAAATTATTTGAATGTTTAATTTTTACTGTTTTTCCCATAATTTCATCATCATTAACTTCTGTTACAGTACCATCTAGAATACTAACTACCTCAAATTCAGTATCCATGCCATAATCAACACCAGAATTTTGCATATAGGTATTCCCATAGTAAATAATAGAGTTTTCTTGACTACTATTATCAGCTTGATAATCATAATAATTCTTTACAATCTTTACTTCCCCATTCGTATAAGGTCGACTAATCCTAGGCTCAGTATTAATTGTAGGAACCTCATTACTATAATTCATATCATCTTCTTGATTAACCTCTTCTACAGTATCAACATTTTTACTCTGAAAAAATTGATGATTAACAATTTTCTCAATACAGTAAACACTTCCTATCAACATTGCAATAGAAAAAACATACATAAGTGGAACAACAAATGATTTTAATTTTCTCCTTTTCATTTTATCACCTCTACTCTAAGTATGAACAAAACAAAAAAAGATATACCTATTTTTAAAATTAAAAAAAGAAAAATACTAAAAAAGTACTTTTTCTAAAAAATTATTTTTTAACCAAAGTAGTTCCAACATAATAATGAGCAAGTATCTCTTGATAAGAATATCCCTTTTTCGCCATTCCTAAAGCTCCATATTGACTCATCCCTACACCATGTCCATATCCTTTTGTAGAAACAATAACATTACTCCCTACTTGCTCAAATGAAAAATCACTAGACCGCAATCCAAGTTTATAATAAACATCTTTTCCTCTAAATAAAGTTCCATTAATTTTTAAAGAAGTAACTCGATTACTACTACTCCTATTAACATCTTCAATTTTTAAAACTTTAGAATAAGGAAGACCCAATTTCTCATAAAATTCTTGCAAACTAATATCTTTACTTCCTTGAAAAACACTAGAAACTTCTTTATCCCAATTAGATTCAACACTCTTAAGATAGGGCAAACTCTTAGAAAAAAAAGTACCAGAATCTTCCGTATAACCATTACTAGTAGAAAAAAACATTGCATCAATAATTTCTCCATTATACTCCAAGCACTCCATCGAAGTTTCATTTACCGCTTGCCTTACCTTACTAATATACTGAGAATACTTATCTTTCCATTTTTCTTTTAACTCATTATCATCCAAATAAACTTGATTACTAACCGTATCAGTAACATCATAATCTCCATTATTCCCAAGTCTTCTCATTACATAACTTCGACTAGCCACACTTTGAGCCTTTAATGCTTCTAACTCAAAACTAACCGGCATCTCTCCAGCAACAACCCCAACAACATATTCCTCTAAAGGAATTTTCTCTATATTCCCACTACTTCTCTTTACACGAACCAAAATATTAGATAAGTATTTTAACTCTATCTCCTTGTAACTTTTTTCAGGAACACTCAAAAAATGAACCACAAAAAAAGGAATACTTACAATTACTGCTGTGACAATGATTAACCTTTTCATAAATCCCTCGCTTTAACGAAATACTCCTAAAAAATCATTAATAAATTGAACAATATTATAAGATAATGCCATAATTAAAAACATATACATTACCCTAGCTTGATAATAATTACTTTGTCCCTTCTTAAATATCCCATTAATATTCACACTATCCATTGCATAAACCACTAACGGAATAACAAATAAATATAATAATAATTTAACCATTATTTTCTCTATCCTTAATCATCTGATTTCTTCTTACATATTTATCAACATTAGAAAAAGGTGTAGTTAAAAATTTATCTACCATACTCTTTGCTTGTTCCTCATCAGTATCAGCACTAATAGCAATAACATTAGCATTATTATGACTACGACACAAAACTGCTTCACTAATATTACTAATCTTAGCACAATAAACTCCCTTTACTTTATTTAATGCAATACTCATCCCAATACCAGTTCCACAAATAGCAATTCCAACATCTACCTTCTTCTCCGTAATAGCATCGCCAAGCTTAAAAGCATATTTAGGAAAATCAACAGACTCCATAGTATCAGTACCATAATTTATAACCTCATACCCACTATGTTCTAAATATTCCACTAACTCTGTCTTTAAATAAACCCCTCTATGATCACTAGAAATTCCAACTTTCATGTAAACCCCTTCCTTTCTTATTATTTATAATTATATCATATCTTCATAACCTCAACAATAAAGTTAACAAAAAAAAGAAACCATTATTTAGTTTCTTGAGTAAATCCATATTTTTTATTAAACTTCTCTACTTGTCCTTTCTTACTAGTTAAATTTTGTTTACCAGTATAAAAAGGATGACACATAGAACATACTTCAACATGAATCTTATCTTTAGTAGACATTGTCTTAAAAGTATTTCCGCAAGCACAAGTAACAGTTGCTTCTACATAATTTGGATGAATATTTTTCTTCATACTTTTCTCTCTCCCTTCGCCATGACTAAAGCCATAGATAATATAAATTACGCTCTATATTATATCAATAAAAGAACAATTTGACAACTCTTTTTTATACTTTTCCAACAAAATAATAATCAACAGCTTGCTTTATCTTAGCAATATTGTTATAATGGTATTAAGATATGGAGGAATATAATGAATGAAACAAATGTAGAGAATAATCAATCAAATGATTCCAAAAAAATTATTACTTTAGTTGTCTTAATCTTAACCATCATGGTTTGTACAACTAGTGCAACCTATGCTTATTTTGCATTTAGTGCTTCCAATAATACTACAATGACTGGTACTGCAGCCGTTGCAGGATTAAGTTTATCAGTCACCCAAGGAACTCTAGGTGGTGCTAACAGTGGTACAAACACTAATGTTATGGTTCCCCAACTAGAATCCGCATTAGGAACTGCAATGGGAAGCGCAACTGGTAAAGACTATAAGTGCGTAGATGGTAACGGAAATATAGTTTGTAAAGTTTTTAAAATAACTATATCTACAGCAAGTACTGCAACCGTACCAACTACAGGAACTATTGCATTTAAATTTACTGCTCCTACTGGAAAAACTGCTAATTTCAGTAACCTAAAATGGAAATTAACCGACAGCTATACAGCTTTAAAATCTAGTGAAACAGCAAAAACCGCCAGTACATCTGCTGTTACTTTCGCAAGTCCAACACTTACTGCAAGCACAAAAACTTTTACATATTATATAGTAGTTTGGATTAACGAAACAGGAAGTTCACAAGGAGATTTGGGTACATGGACAGCTACAATAACATTTAACACAGCTAATGGTGGTATTACATCAACTATCAGATCATAGAAAAATACTTATTTAGAGATATCTTTATATAAAGCTTATCTGATATAAGTATTTTTTTTATTCAAAAAAAGAACCAAACAAATGGCTCTAATCATCAGAAAAGAAATCATTAAAGAAGTCATCACTATAAGTTCCTTCTTCATACAAATCTTTATCTTTTTTATCATCTATTTCAGCATCAATTATCTTTTGTTCTTTTCTCTTACTCTCTTCCTGTTCTCTTCTCTCTTCTTCCTCTAATTCAGCAATCTTAGCATCAATCTTTTTTACTAAATCATCAACATTAAAACTAGATTCTTCACTACTACTAGAATTAGAACTATTCCCAAGAATAGAATTCAAACTCTCTTCTCCAAATGGATTTTTAGAAATTGAACTACCAGAAGGGGAGACTAACCCACTAAACGGATTTCCTCCTCCACCCATTCCAGAAAACGGATTAGGAGAAGCAAAAGGATTAGACATTTCTCCAAATGGATTTCCTCCTCCCATAGGAGAAGAATCAGAACCATTCATCATCGCTTCCATTTTTTCTTTTTTCTTTGCTTTTACAAAATCTCTAATATCAAATAATTGAACTTCTTTCTTTTCTCTTACTGGATAAGTAGCCTTTCCATAACTTTCTCCCCAAGCATTCTCTTTATTCATTTTCCAATCAGGAGTCATTTTTGTTTTAAAAGGCATCATACGAAGTCTCAACCAAATTACTTGGTTTTGAGGCATTCTTTGCAAATCACTTACTGTTACAAGTGGTGTAGAAGAAGTTTTCTCCTTCTCTTTAGATTTTACCTCACCACACATTTTACTCAATTCCTCTAAAGCTTGCAACTCACTACTAATTAAATACAAAATATTACAGTTACCTTTAATTGTCTCAGCATCTTCTTTTCCATATACCTTAGTCAATTGAGCAAAGTTCTGAACAATAAAAGTAAAACGAATATGTCTAGAACGAGCCGCAGTTACCATCGTTGTTACGTCTTTAAGTGGTGGCATATTCGCAAACTCATCCAAAATAAAATTAGTTCTAAAAGGTAAATGACCACCAGATTCTTGAGCAACATCAATCAAAGTTTCATAACATTGTTTAATAAATATAGTCGCCAAAGGATGTAAAGTTTTCTTTTCATCCTGAACAATCATAAATACAGCAGTCTTCTGACGCCCGATATCCTTCATATCAAAATCACTATAAGATAACATTTCAGATAAATTATCACGGGAAGAAAATAATTTTACTTTCTGTTTAAAAGTAGATAACACACCACCCTTTGTTTCCTCTGGTGCATAAACAGTACCAGAAGCATTAACATAAGCAGGTCTAGCAGGATCTTTCATATTAAAATACTCTTTAATATAATTATTATTAGGTCCTCCAAATCTTTCTTCACCTAAATTAGACATCAAATTCATACTATTTAAATTAACTTTTTCCTTAGTAGCATCTTCAAATAAACCCAAAGCAAGTCCAGAAAAATAATCAGCACCTGATTTTTCCCAGAAAGGATCTCCAGTATTTTTCTCATCATACAAAATATTCAAAGCCAAATCATCTAAAAGTTCAACAGACTTATCCATATTTCCTTCTTGATACAAATCATAAGGAAGTGTCATAGGATTCCACGCATTACCTTTTTGAGGATCACGAAAGTTTAATACAATAATATTGTATCCTTTCTTACGTAGCATTTCCCCAGTATTCTCAAACAATTCTCCTTTAGGATCAGTTAAAACCATTGACTCCCCAGCTTTAGCCAAAACCTTTATCATAGGAAATACAACATTTTGTGTTTTACCAGAGCCAGTAGCACCAATAATCAAATTATGTGCTTCACCATCATCAACCCACATCTTCTTTCCATCATTAATAACAACAATTCCCGCATGTTCTGAAGTAGGTGCTGCTGGATCAACTTCATACAAAGTCCCTTTCATCTCTTTCTCTTTACACCATCTAGAATAACCTTTATCTTTCTTCTCAGTAGTAAAACCCACTCCCTTTTCTCGATCAAAAAAGTAAGAACTAACAGAAAAGAAAACCCCTGCTAAGACTAAAAGGAATAAACATAAAGTAGTAGGCAAATATTTAAGAGTAAAAGCTTCAAAAGGAATAATTCCATAAAAAGCACCTTGTGTTGCCAAAGAATGTGCATTCAAAACAGCAATAGCACAAAAATACAACAGCAAAAAACAAAAACCTACAAATATCTTAACATCTTTAGCATCTGCTCTAAACTTAAATTTCATATGTTTTCCCTCCATAAACAACACTAATTATAGCATATATAAGAAAAACTAGCAATTATATTTCTGCCATTTTTGTTAATTATAAGTTATAATTTTTAACTTTTCCCCTAACAATATTAATTTAAGGTTGTAATACATATTGTTTTTTGCTATGATAGTAATGTACTTTTAAAGGAGGAATAAAGATGAGTAAAGAAAAAGATGAAAAGAAAACAACCTCATCAAAGTCTAACACAAAATCAAAAGCAAAAGACAAAGAGGAAAACTTAAAGAAAAACAACACTAAAAACAGTACTACTAAAGATCAAAAAAGCAAAAAGAAAAACGAAGAAAAAGATGAAAAAAAAGTAACACCTTCTAAGGAAATAATAGAAGAAGAATTTGATGAAGACTTAGAAGATATGGAAGAATCAGAAGAAGTTGAAGTTAAAGAAACAAAAAAAGAAGAAAAAAAGAAAACAGAAGAAATAAGAGCAAAAGTTGAAAAAGTTGAAAAAATTGCTAAAGAAAAAAAGAAAAAAATAAATACTTCTAAAAATAATTCTAGCAAATTAACAGAAATATCAGTATTATTTGAAAAAAATCATGTTGCAATTTATTCATTCATCGCAGGATTACTAATAACAACTCTAGTTGCTTTCATTATATGGCCTGATAGAATTGCCACTCTAAAAGATGGAACACAACCAGTAGTTAAAGTGAATAAAAAAACTTATACTGCCAATGATTTATATGAAGACATGAAAAGTTATTACTCTGTTAGCCTACTTCTAGACAAAATTGATAATGACTTACTTACAAAAATGTATCCAGAAAATGATACAATGACAAGTGAAGTAAAATCAAATGCTGAATATTATTTCAATACATATAAACAATATTATAATTATACACAAGAACAATTTTTAGAAAAGAATGGTTTCTCTAGTTATGATGCTTTCTTAGATTATCTAAGACTTGATTATAGAAGAAATAAATATTTAGAAGACTATATCAAGAAAAACTTAACAGAAGATGAAATCAAAAAATACTATGATGAAAATGTATTTGGAGATATTAATACACAACATATCTTAGTAGAAGTAAAATCTGATAGTGATAAAGATGATAGCAAAAAATTAAGTGATGCAGATGCTAAAAAATTAGCAGAAGAAATCATTACTAAATTAAATGATGGAACAAGTTGGGAACAAATTCAAAAAGATTATAAAGATAAAGTTACTTATGAAGATTTATCTTACCAATCTTGGGATGCTTCTTTAGAAGAATCATTCATGACTGCTTTAAAGAAAATGGATGACAATTCATATTCAGATGAACCAGTAAAAACATCTTATGGATACCACGTTATTCATCGTCTAGATCAAAAGAAAAAACCAACTCTTAAAAAATCAAGAGATAAAATCATTTCTAACTTAGTATCAGACAAAAAATCAGCTGATTCTAACTTATTATATAAATCTCTAATCTCTTTAAGAAAAGAAAAAAATATCAACTTTAGTGATACTGACATGAAAACTAAATATGAAAGCTATTGCAAAAAATATAAATAGTAAAGACTCTTAATCAGAGTCTTTTTCTAATTAAAAAAAAGAAGGTGAAAAAACGGCAAAGAAATGTAGCTAATTTGGAAAGAACCTACAAGCAAAAGAAGATATAAAATTGGAATTTTAAAATTTGAAAAAAAACATATATACATTTTCTTACGTAAATCCAGAATTAAGTGATACAATTAAAGTAGGATTTAAAGATTTTCCAGGATTTGGAAATATTCATAAAACATACAAAAGTAATGAGTTATTTGCAAACATTTTAACAAGATTACCAAATAAATCTAGACCCGATTATTTAGAGATTTTAAACTCTTACAACATTGAAATTGATTCAAGCAATTTAGAAATTTTAAAAGCAACAAAAAGTAGATTATTAACAAACAATTTCGAATTTGTTCCTGCATTTGACCATAAAAAAATTGAATTTGATGTAGCAGGAACAAGACATTGTGAAGATGTAAAAAAATGCATTAAACAAAATTTAATTCATATTAACGATAAACTAGAACTTGAACCTAACAATCAATACGATAAAAATGCAATTAAAGTATTGCTTTATAAAAGTGGACATAAGTACCATTTAGGATATGTTCCAAGATATTATGCTGAAGAACTTTCAAAATGATTAGAAAATAAGACTACATATTCAGCAATGATTCAAAGCCTAAACTTTGAAATCGAAATTAGTGATGAAGATGTTACTGCATTCGTAAAACTAATCTTTAATAAAAAAAATACTTATTTAAAATAGGGTAAATATATAAAAAATGGTTCTTTGTCAAGTAGTGTTGGTGGAACCAAAAACTAATGATAAATGAACTTTGTGAGAGAGCTAAAATTTAGCT
>CAKPHZ010000022.1 GCA_934162265.1 uncultured Bacilli bacterium
TATGATAATGAAAATGATAATTCAAATGTTATTTATACTGAACTTGATGGTTATAAGTTTATGTTTATGGGAGATGCAGGAATAGATAAAGAAAAGGATATTCTTAATAAATATAACTTATCTAATATTGATGTATTAAAAGTAGGACATCATGGAAGTAAGACAAGCAGTAGTAAGTCTTTTATAAATGAAATCAATCCTAAGAATTCCATTATTAGTGTTGGAAAGAATAATCGTTATGGACATCCAAATAAAGAAGTATTAAATAATTTAGAAGATTCAAAAATATATAGGACAGATCGAGATGGAAGTATAGAAATTAAGATAAATAAAACGGATGATAAAATTAAAACATATCCTCCGTAATATTAAATTAAAATGATGAAAAATGTTTGTGAATATGCTATTATAATAGTAGTCTTAATTTCAAAGGCATATTTAAATATATTTAACAAGGAGAGGTTACTATGTATTTAATCGAATATTGTAAAAATGAAAAAAATACAGAATTTAAAAAATTAATTAACTCAAAAAATACAAGCATTACAAATCAAAAAAAATTATATCAAAAAAATTTAGCTAATGTATGTCAAAATGTCAAAAGTATTACAATAGATTTAGAAGATATTAAAATGATGAAATTTTTAGATGATAGTATTCTTTTAGGATTATATGCAAGGTTTAGTAATCAAAAAAGAAATGCGTTTGTGACTATTTCAAACAATGGTCAACTTAATTGCTTGTATATTTATCACATTATAAAAAATGAATGGCTAATTGATCAAGAAAATGTAGATAAAATATCAATAAATAATATAATAAACAGAATAAATTGGTTAGAAATTGAAATAAGCAATACAAAAGATATAATGCAAAAGGCTAAGTTAGAAAAAGAACTGTTGCTAAGCAAATATGCACTAAATACAATAATAAAATATAAAGACACGAAAAATAAAAAGGCAAAGAAAAAAGTTTTAACTAATAATTAATTAATATAAAAAGAGAATAAAAATATAAATTTAATACTATACTATTTATAGAAGAATATTATAGATAGTGTAGAGTAATTATGAGAATTGGATTACTCTTCATAGTGCGTCGTAAGTTCGCAAGTAAGATACGAATTTGCGTTTATATATAGATAGAGGAAACTAGAGATCTAGCTTCCTCTTATTCTTTGAAGTGTGGTTAATTTGATTGACTATTATTAAAAGATATTATATAATTCTTAATAGTTAGAAGTAGTTGGTAAGGTGATACATTATGGCCAAAAAAAAGGCAAAAAAAGAAAAAAATAAAAATAAATTTGAATATAGTAATGAGATTGTAGGAGTTGTTATTATACTATTTAGCATAATAGGAATACTAGGAACAGGAATAGTAGGAAACATTGCTAGAAGTTTTGCAATTTTTTTAGTAGGAACACTATACTTAGCATTATTAATTCTTTTTGGAGTAGTAGGAATTTGTCTTATTTTTAAAAAAGAAGCTCCGAACTTGTTATCAAGTAAAATGATTGGAATATATATTACAGTAATTTCTGTCTTAGTAATGTTTCATGTTAAATATATAGAAATAAACAAAACAGAAGGTATAAAAATTATTACAGAAACATTTAATAATTTAATGATATCCTTTAATAGTAATACGGCACTTTCTAATTCTGGTGGTGGAATCATTGGTGCAATATTTAGTTATTTATTTGTAACTTGTTTTGGAAATGGAGCAATGATTGTAACAATTACTTTGTTAGTTCTTGGAATTGTACTAATATTCAATATAAGTATTGTTGATTTATTTAATAAAATAAAACCATCAATCGAAAAAATGTGGCAAAAGGCAGAAAAAGATGAAGAAGAAAAAGAAGATACAAAAGATTTGATTAGAACAAAAGTACCAGATACTGAAGAACTTCCACTTGAAGAACCTGCTGTTGTGGTAGAACCAGTTAAAGTAGAAAATATAGATGCAGATGTTCCAATTATGAGAACACCTCCAAAAATTAACACAAATGAAAGTCTTGAAATAAAAGATGAAGTAATTATTAATAGTGTAAATGAGAATTATAAATTACCACCAATTAATTTATTAAATACAGTTAAAAATGTTAGTAATAAAGAAAATGAAACAAAAGCAAAGCAAAATATAACCGAACTAGAAAAAGTATTAAAAGATTTTGATATTACTGGAAAAATTGTTCAAGTAAATATTGGACCGACAGTTACGCAGTATGAATTAGAAATTAAAGCGGGAACAAAAGTTAGTAAATTGTTATCAATTCAAAGAGAAATTGCTTTGGCATTAGCAGCACGGGATGTTAGAATTGAAGCTCCAATTCCTGGAAAAAACACAATTGGTATTGAATTGCCAAATCAAGTTAATAGTTCCGTTTCTTTTAAAGAAGTACTATCAAAAATGCCTGAAGTAAATGAAAAAAATTTGCTTGCAGTAGGTCTTGGAAAAGATATTATGGGTAAAGTAAAATGGATGGAAATAAATACGACACCACATTTATTAGTAGCAGGAGCAACTGGTTCAGGTAAATCCGTTTGTATGAATTGTATTATCACATCTATTTTAATGAGAACTAAGCCAGAACAAGTAAAACTAGTAATGGTTGATCCTAAAAAAGTAGAACTTAGTATGTATAATGGAGTTCCTCATTTGCTATGTCCGGTTGTAACAGATCCTAAAAAAGCATCAATTGCATTAAAGAATATTGTTGTAGAAATGGAAAGAAGATATGATATTTTCGAACAAACAAAGAATAAAAATATCAAAGGATATAATGAATTTTGCGAAAGTAATCCAGAATATCCTAAAATGCCATATATTGTCGTCATTATAGATGAATTAGCAGATTTAATGTTAGTAGCAGCAAAAGAAGTTGAAGATTCAATAATGAGAATTACCCAAATGGCTAGGGCAGCAGGTATTCATTTAATCGTTGCAACACAAAGACCTTCAACTGATGTCATTACTGGAGTTGTAAAAGCAAACATTCCATCACGTATTTCATTTGCTGTATCATCTAGCATAGACTCTAGAACAATATTAGATTCAACAGGAGCAGAAAAATTACTTGGTAAAGGAGATATGTTATTTTTACCAATGGGAGAAAATTCTCCAGTACGTATTCAAGGAGCATTCGTTAGTGAACAAGAAATTCAAAAAGTTGTAGATTTCGTTTGTGAACAACAAAAAGCACAGTATGATACTTCTTTAACAGAAATGAAAAACGATTCAGAAAGTCATAATGATGGATATGAATCAGATGAAGAATATGAAGATCCTTTATATAATGAAATAGTTGATTATGTAATTCAAGCAGGAAAAATTAGTGCATCATTAATTCAAAGAAAATATCGCCTGGGTTATAATAGAGCAGCTAGAATTATAGATTTATTAGAAGAAAGAGGAATTATTGGACCACCAAATGGATCTAAGCCAAGAGAAGTGTTAATAAAAAAAGAAAATAATGAAATATAAAAAAACAAAAAAATAAGAATAAAAGGAGTAAAAATGAATAAACAAAAAACAGTAATAATGTGGATATGTTTAATCTTTTTAATCACATTGATTTTAGCTCTAAATTATATTAAATTTTTTGGTAGTCCTAATCAAAATATAAGGGAACAACCAGTAGAAAATTCAACTTCAGAAGCTATTGATAACGCTCTTTTAGATATTGTAAATAATTTTAATAATAGTACAGATGTTCAAGAATTAACAAAAGATAGTATTGTAGCATCTGCAATATTAAAAAATTATTCTATATTTATTTCATATACAATAAACGAGTCAAAAACAACTTATGAATTTAAATATAGCAATTTGAATTTAACAATTAATATTTCTAATGATGAAGAAAATATCGAAAAATTTAACAAAATTTATAAAATACTAATTAAATCTTGTCAAAAAAGACTAAATAATTCTGATAATATTAATGAGCAAATTGATAAATTTTTAAACGGAGAACAAGAACTTCTAGGAATAACGCGAATTAGAAAGAATAATCTAATTACTTATAAAATGGATATTACTCAAAAAATATCTACTTCAACCAATTGAACACTAATCTAAATAATAACACAAATAAATAAGAGAGGAATGATAAAGTGCCAACACTACATATAGAAGCTAAAGTAGGAGAAATTGCTCCAATTGTTATAACAGCAGGAGACCCCAAAAGGTGCCAATATATTGCTAATAAGTATTTAAAAAATGCAAAACTAGTAAATTCAGTAAGAAGAATGACAGCTTTTACTGGAGAATATAAAGATAAAAAAATTACAATCTTTCCAGTAGGTATGGGAATGCCTAGCATGGGAATTTATGCATATGAATTATATAAATTCTACGGAGTAGAAGTAATTATAAGAATAGGAACAAGTGGTAGTTTTAATGAAAACTTTAAAATTTTAGATACTGTTTTACTAGAAGGTTCTTATACAGAAAGTAATTTTGCATTATCAATAAATAGAGATCGTAATACCCACTTATCTTTTGCTTCAAAAATATTAAATAATGAAATAGAATTAACAGCTAAAGAAAAAAATATTTCTTATAAAAAAGGATATGGTCTTTGTAATGAAGCTTTTGATTTCTATTTAAACGAAGAACAATTTACCGATTTACTAAATTCACTTCCAAAAGATATTTCTATAGTGGCAAGCGAAATGGAAGCATTTGCTTTATTTTATATTGCCTCAATGTTACATAAAAAATCTGCTTGTCTTTTGACAATAGTAGATTCAAAATTTGAAAAAGATGTTATAATAACAAGTCAAGAAAGAGAAGAAAAATTAGATAATATGATTATTTTAGCATTAGAAACTTGTTTAAAATTATAAATATTAGTTATAATATAATTAGAGGTGAAAGCATGAACTATGAACAAATTAATATGGGATCCTATAATTTGCATATTATAAAAACAACAAAATTTAAGACAATTACAGTAGAAGTAAATTTTAGAAGGAAATTAAAAAAAGAAGAAATTACTATTAGAAATTTACTAAAATCAATTTTATTATATACAACAAAAGATTTTAAAACCGAGCAAGAACTTATTCGTGAAACAGAAAATTTGTATGACTTAAAATTAGTTAGTTCTAATATGAGAATAGGAAACGACTCTAATTTATCTTTTAAAGTCAGATTTTTAAATGAAAAATACACAGAAAAATCAATGAATGAATATTCAATATCTTTTCTTATGGATGTATTATTTAATCCAAATATAGAAAACGAAAAATTTCTCGATGATGGGCTAAAAAAATGTAAAAGCAAGTTAGAAAAAAGTATTCAAAAATTATCAGATAATAAATTAAAATATACATTAATAAAATTACTAGAAACAACAAAAGATATGCCATATTCTTATAATTCATTTGGATATTTAGAAGATTTAGAATCAATAACATCTGAAAGCTTGTATCAATACTATCAATCAGTTTTAGCCAATGATTTTGTAGATGTCTTTGTAGTAGGAGATGTAGAATCAAATGAAATAAAAGAACTATTTAAAAAAAATTTCAAGATTAACACATTTAAAAAGTATAAAAAAGATATCTTAGTAAATGAATTAATTCCTAGAAAAAGAATAAAAAAATTAATTGAAGAGTATGAAGCCAATCAATCACAGTTAACTATATTGTGTACAATGAATAAATTAACTGATTTTGAAAGAAAGTATGTATTACTAGTTTATAACGAAATGCTAGGTGGTAGTTCTAATTCATTATTATTTGATACAGTACGTGAAAAAAACTCTTATGCCTATTATATTAATTCTAATCAGAAAGCTTATGATAATATTTTGATGATATATTCTGGGATAGAAAATGGCAATTCAGAGAATGTATTAAAATTAATCAAAAAAACTTTGCAAGATGTATCAAAAGGAAAATTTAGCAATGAGGTTTTTAATAATTCCAAAGAAACAATAATTGCCTCTATAAAAGCAAGTACGGATAGTCCCAGTGGTATTATAAATACTTATTATGCAAGAATGCTAGTAAATTCAGATGCCTTTGAAAAAAGAATTGAAAACATAAAAAAAGTCACAAAAGAAGATATTATGGCAGTTTCCAAAAAAATATCCATGCATACACTATATCTTTTAGAAGGAAAAAAAGGGGAGGAAACTGATGAAAAAAATTAAGTTAAATACTATAGGAGAAGAAATTACTTATGAAAAACTAGAAAATGGTTTAGAAGTTTTTTTATACAATAAGAATGATTCAACTAATAATTACGTAACATTTACAACAAAATTTGGATCAATCTATAATGAATTTGTACCACTAGAAGAATTTAAAATGAAAAAAGTTCCTCATGGAGTAGCACATTTTTTAGAGCATAAAGTTTTTGTACAAAAAGAAGGATTACAACCAGAAGAGTTCTTTTCGAAAAGTGGAGCTTTATGCAATGCTTATACTACATTTAAAAATACTACTTATTTATTTTCTGGACCAAATAATTTAAAAGAAAATATATTATACCTATTAGATTATGTTCAAGAACCATATTTCACGGACGAAAACGTTGAAAGCGAAAAAGGAATTATTACTCAAGAAATTCATATGTGTGATGACAATCCAACAGATGTTTTATATGAGTATATTAGAAAAAATAGTTTTTACAATAATCCATTTAAAGATAGTATTATAGGTACAACAAATGATATCAATAAAATTACTAAAGATATTTTGTATGAATGTTATAACACGTTCTATCATCCAGAAAACATGTTTTTGGTAATAACAGGAAATTTTGATGAAGAAGATTTATTAGAAGCAATTAAAAAAAATCAATCAGAAAAAAAATTCCATTCTCCACAAAAAATAAAGATAAAAGAATATCAAGAACCAAATAAAGTAGTTAAACAAAAAGAAATAATTAAAATGGATACACCAGTTCCAAAATTAGCATACAACATAAAAATTTCTTTAAAAGATATTGAAATAGATATTCGAAAGTATAATTTATATTTATTTATTTTATTTTCATCTTTATTTGATGATACATCTGATTTCGATCGCGAAGCTAAAGATGAGAACATAATTACAAATTCATTATATTTAAATCTACTAAATTGTGATAGCCATGCCTTAATTTCATTAATCAATGAAACACCATCTTATGAATCTGTAATCACAAAAATAGAAAATACACTAAAAAACATTAAAATTACTGAAGATGATTTAAATAGAAAAAAGAAAGTATTAATTAGCAATGAGTTATTTAGCTTTGAAAATATAGAAGTTATTAATGATATGATAGTAGATAATATTATATTTGATGGTAAAATAGAAAAAGACATGATTGGATTATTAAAATCTTTAAACATTCAAGAAATGAACAAGGTAGTCAGTAATTTGTCTTTAAAAAACTATTCTATAGTTATATTAAAGAAATAATCACCTATAAAAGCAAGAACCAAAAAAAGTAATAATCTTTGAATTTTAAATTAAATTGCACATTTTAATTTATGTGTGATTTTTTTATTAAATTTTAAATATTTTTAAGGTTAGATAAGATTAGTTAAATGTATGAAAGGAGGATTTAGGAAAGATAAATGATTTGCCTTTATGAAAGATAATAGGTAATTATTAAATAGATATAAGTTAAAAATTATTTATGTATTTTAGTTAAATATATAGCTAATATTCTAATCAGTACTTTAATACAAAAAAAGTTGAAAAAAAGGTAAAAAACGCTTGCAATTACTAATTTTTTATAGTACAATATCAATCGTGTAGATGGCAGAGATGTGCAAAGTTGCTGATACACCCGGTTAAGTTGTTAAATATTTATAAGGGAATCAGGTAATTTGTTCGGAGCTATGTCTATACCAGATATAGGCGAAAGGAGGAGTTTAGATATGTCAAGTACAAAGGTTAGAATTACGCTAAAGGCATACGAACACCAAATCATTGATGAAGCAGCAGCTAAAATTGTTGCAACAGTAAAAAGAACTGGTGGAGAAGTATCAGGACCAGTACCATTACCAACTAAGGTACAAAAGTATACAATCTTAAGAGCGGTTCATAAGTACAAAGACTCAAGAGAACAATTTGAGATTCGTACGCACAAAAGATTAATTGACATCAATAACCCAAGTAAAGAAACAATAAGTGCATTAAGTCACTTAGATTTACCTAGTGGTGTTGATATACAAATCAAATATTAAGAAAGGAAAGACTAATGATGAAAGGAATCTTAGGTATCAAAAGAGGAATGACTCAAGTTTTTGCTACAAATGGTAAATTAGTTCCTGTTACAGTAGTAGAAGTTGAACCAAATATCGTAAGTCAAATCAAAACAAAAGAAAATGATGGATATGAAGCAATTCAACTTGCTAGTGTAGAGAAAAAAGAACGTCGTAGTAACAAACCAGAAATCGGTCATTTAAAGAAAGCTAATACTACACCTAAGCGCTTCTTAAAAGAACTTAGAGGTGTTGATGTTAGCGAATACAGTTTAGGCCAAGAATTAAAGGCTGATGTATTTAGTGTAGGAGAAGTTGTAGACGTAACTGGCACTTCAAAAGGAAAAGGAACACAAGGTGTTATTAAAAGATGGAACCAATCCCGTGGACCTATGGGACATGGTAGCCAATATCACCGTGGTGTAGGATCATTAGGTACAATGTTACCAATGAGAGTATTACCAGGAAAGAAAATGCCTGGTAGAATGGGTGGAGAACAAGTAACTGTTCAAAACTTAGAAATCATTTCAGTTGATTTAGATAACAATTGCTTATTAATTAAAGGAAACGTTCCTGGACCTAAAAATTCACTAGTATTTGTAAAATCTTCTATTAAACACGAAGGAAAAGTAAATGAAACTTTAGAATTAATTACTTACGAAGTTGAAACTCCTGAAGTAGTAGAAGAAAATACTTCTGAAGAAGTACCATCACAAACAGAAGAATAATTTTAAGTATTATTATTTCATAAAGAACACACTATAATATAGAAAAAGTTATTCTTAAATGATTAGTATGGCAGAAAGGAAGAAGAAAATGGCTAAAATAGAATTATTAAACATTAACGGTGAAAAGGTTAAGGATATTAAATTAAATGATAACATTTTTGCAATCGAACCAAACGATGCAGTGTTACATAATGCAATTGTTTTAAATATGGCTAATGCACGCCAAGCTAGTGCATCAACAAAAACTAGAAGTGAAGTTCGTGGTGGTGGAAGAAAACCATGGAAACAAAAAGGAACAGGTAACGCTCGTCAAGGAAGCATTCGTGCAACACAATGGCGTGGCGGTGGAATTGTATTTGGACCAACTCCAAACAAAAACTATAAAAAGAAACAAAACAAAAAAGAAAGAAGACTTGCTGTTTTATCTGCATTATCTTATAAGAACTTAGATAAAGAGTTAATTATTCTTGAAAATTTAAGTTTTGAAGATAATAAAACAAAAAATATGATTAATCTATTAGATAATCTTAAAATTAGAAATAATAAAGTACTAGTAGTAGTAGATGAATTAACAGAAAATGTTTGCTTAGCATGTCGTAATTTACCAAATGTAAAATTAGTAACATTTGAAGAAGTAAATGCGTTCGATACTGTAAATGCTGACAACATGTTAATTACAGAAAGTGCTCTAAACAAATTAGAGGAGGTGCTTACTCGTGAATAATTATGATATTATATTTGCTCCTGTAATCACTGAAAAATCTGCATCTATGGAAAGTGAAGGAAAATACGTTTTCAAAGTAGATGTTAGAGCAAACAAAACACAAATTAAACAAGCTATCGAAGATGCTTTTAATGTACGCGTTATTGATATTCGTACGATTAATGTTCATCCAAAAGATAGAAGAGTAGGAAGATATACTGGTAAAACAAATCGTTATAAGAAAGCTATTGTAAAATTAGCAGAAGGAAATACGATTAGTTTCGACTAATAAAGGAGGAAAATTATAATGGCTATAAAAGTATATAAAGCAATTACCAATGGTCAAAGACAAAAAAGTACTTTGAAAAATGAAGAAATTACCAAGACCACTCCTGAAAAAAGTTTAGTTGTAACCAAGAAAAAAACAAATGGTCGTAATAACCAAGGAAAAATTACAGTAAGACATCGTGGTGGCGGTGTAAAAAGAAAATATCGTCTAATTGATTTTAAAAGAACAAAAGATGGAATTACTGCTATTGTAAATGCAATTGAATACGATCCAAATAGATCAGCTAACATTGCATTAATTACTTATAAAGATGGTACAAAATCATACATTTTAGCACCTAAAGGACTAAAAGTTGGTGATGTTGTAGAATCAGGCAGTAAAGTTGATGTAAAAACTGGTAATACAATGGAAATCATGAACATTCCAGTTGGTACTGTAATTCATAACATTGAATTAAGACCTGGAAAAGGTGGACAACTTGCTAGAAGTGCTGGAAATAGTGCTCAAATTTTAGGTCGTGAAGGTAAGTATGTATTAATTAGACTTGCTAGTGGTGAACAAAGAAAAATCTTAGGAACTTGTCGTGCAACAATCGGTGTTGTAGGAAATGAAGATTTTGGACTTGTTAAAATTGGTAAAGCAGGTCGTACAAGATATAAAGGATTTAGACCTACTGTACGTGGATCTGTTATGAACCCTAATGATCACCCACATGGTGGTGGTGAAGGTAGAGCTCCAATCGGTAGAAGTGGACCAATGACTCCATGGGGTAAACCAGCGCTAGGATATAAGACTAGAAAAAATAAAAAAGAATCAGATAAATATATCGTGACTCGTCGTAAGAAATAAAAAGAAAGGATTGAAAGTTTAAATGGCAAGAAGTTTAAAAAAAGGACCTTATGTCTTTGATAGATTATTAGATAAGGTTAAAAAGTTAAATGAATCTGGAAAAAAAGAAGTAATTAAAACTTGGTCTCGTCGTTCAACAATTTATCCTGATTTTATTGGACACACTTTTGCAGTACATAATGGTAAGGAATTCATTCCAGTTTATGTTACTGAAGATATGGTAGGACATAAATTAGGAGAGTTCTCTATGACTCGTAAATTTGGTGGACACGGCGCAGATAAGAAGAAATAGAAAACTGTTGTAAGGAGGAACTAAGAATGGCAAATACTGAAGCAAAAGCAGTTTTAAAAACTGTAAGAATTGCCCCTCGTAAAACAAGATTAATCATTGATTTAATCAGAGGAAAAAGCGTTATGGATGCTAGAAGCATTTTAGCTAATCAGCCACAACGCGCAGCTAGAGTAATTGAAAAAGTATTAAACTCTAGTGTTGCAAATGCAGTGAATAATGATAATATGAATGAAGAAAATTTATATGTTAAAACTTGTTTCGTTGATGAAGGTATGGTTCTAAAAAGAGCAAAAATGGATTCACGCGGACACGTTGGAAGAAATGATCATAAAACAAGTCACATTACAGTGATTGTAGCAGAAAAATAAAGTAAAGGAGGACCATAGATGGGACAAAAAGTTAGCCCAATTGGACTTAGAATTGGAATTAATAAAGACTGGGATGCAAAATGGTATGCTAACAATAAAGATTTCTCTAAATATTTAAATAATGATGTAAAAATCAGAAGATATTTAGAAAAGAAATTTAAAACTGCTGGAATTTCTCAAATCGTAATCGAAAGAAATGCTAAAAGAGCAGAAGTAATTATGTATGTATCAAAACCTGGTCTAGTAATTGGTCAAAATGGTGCAGAAATAGAAAAAGTTAAGAAAGAACTTTCTAAGTTAGTAAATGAAGATATGCAAATTTCTGTTGTTGAAGTAAAAAATCCTGATATGATTGCAAAATTAGTAGCAGAAACAATTGCTCACAACATTGAAAATCGTGTATCATTCAGAGTTGCTCAAAAGAAAGCAATTAGAAATACAATGAAAGCAGGTGCAAAAGGAATTAAAACTCTTGTATCTGGAAGATTAGGTGGAGCAGATATTGCTCGTGGAGAAGGATATTCAGAAGGAACAATCCCTTTGCATACCTTAAGAGCAAATATCGATTATGCTACTGCTGAAGCTGATACTACTTATGGTAAGATTGGCGTAAAGGTTTGGATTTATAAAGGTGAAATCTTAGATAAAGATAATAAGGGAGGTAATTCTCATGTTAATGCCAAAAAGAACTAAACATAGAAAAACTTTCCGTTTAAAATACGAAGGAAAATCACGTGGTAATACAGAACTTCACTTTGGTAAATATGGATTAATGGCCAAAGAAGGAGCTTGGATTACAGCTAATCAAATCGAAGCAGCTCGTGTTGCAATGACAAGATATATGAAACGTGGCGGAAAAGTATGGGTAAATATATTCCCAAATCTATCTTTAACAAAAAAACCTCTTGAAACTCGTCAAGGTAAAGGTAAAGGTGAACCAGAAGTTTGGGTTGCTGTTGTTAAAGAAGGAAAAATTATGTTTGAAATTGACGAAGTTACAGAAGATGTTGCAAGAGAAGCTTTAAGACTTGCCTCTCATAAACTTCCAATCAAATGTAAATTTGTAAAGAAAGAAGAAAGTGGTGATAAGAATGAAGCATAAAGACAAAATGAAAGAATTTCAAAATTTAACCACTGAAGAGATTAATAAGAAAATTAAAGATGCAAAAGAAGAATTGTTAAAATTAAGAATGAAACAAGCAACAGGTACTTTGGAAAATCCAGCACGCATTCCTGAACTTAGAAAAGATGTTGCTAGACTTAAAACAATTCTAAATAGTCGTAAAATAGAAAATTAAGAGGAGGTATAGTCCTTATGAACGAAAGCAAAAAACAAGAATTAATTGGTACAGTTGTAAGTGATAAGGCAGATAAGACGATCACAGTCAGAGTAGATTACTTTAGAAAAGATCCAATCTACGGAAAAAGAGTAAAACGTTCTAAAAAGTTTGCTGCTCATGACGAGGAAAATCAAGCACACGTTGGTGACAAGGTAAGACTTGTTATGACTAGACCATTATCAAAAACCAAAAGATATGAGTTAGCAGAAATTATTGAAAAAGCTGTTATATTATAATCTCTTTTGTTGGAAGGAGGAATTTAAATGATACAACAAGAAAGCCGTTTAAAAGTGGCTGATAACTGTGGAGCTCGTGAATTATTAGTAATTAGAGTTCTTGGAGGAAGTAAAGTAAAAACTGGGAATATTGGAGATATTGTTGTAGGAACTGTAAAAAAAGCAACTCCTAATGGAAATATTGGAAAAGGAAAAGTTGTAAAGGCAGTTATTGTTAGATCAAAATTTGGTGTAAGAAGAGAAGATGGAAGTTATATCAAATTTGATGATAATGCTTGCGTAATTATTAAAGATGACAAAAGCCCAGTAGGAACTCGTGTTTTAGGCCCAGTAGCTCGTGAACTTAGAGAAAAAGGTTTCATGAAAATCGTAAGTTTAGCGAAAGATGTACTATAAAATACTTCTTGGGTTTGACACTATAATTTAAAGATTCAAAACTTTTAAGTATTTTAACGAAAGAAACAATACATTTATAAATGTTAGGAGGGATATTCATGAAATTAAAAACTGGTGATAAAGTTACTGTTATTGCAGGTGCAAACAAAGGAAAAACTGGTAAAGTTTTAAAAGTAGTTGATGATAAAGTAATCGTTGAAGGTGTAAATATTGTAAAAAAGCATATCAAGCCTAAATACAACAACGGTACAGGAGAAATTAGAGAAACAGAAGCTCCTATTCATCGTTCAAATGTAAAATTAGAAGAAGGAAAAGAAAAATCAAAAAATAAAAAAGAAAAATAAAATCGCGATAAACGTTTTGGAAGGAGGGTGGATTTCAAATGAACCGCCTAGAAGAAAAATATAGAAATGAAGTTGTTCCAAGTTTAATGTCTAAGCGTGGTTATAGCACAGTAATGCTAGTACCTAAAATTGATAAAATCGTTGTAAATATGGGTGTAGGAGATGCTTTATCTAATTCTAAATTATTAGAAGCAGCTCTTGAAGATTTAGAGAAAATTACTGGTCAAAAACCTATTGAAACAACTGCTAAAAAATCAATTTCTTCATTTAAATTAAGAGAAGGAAACAAAATTGGCTGCAAAGTTACTTTAAGAGGAGATAAAATGTATACATTCCTTGATAAGTTAATTTCAATCAGCTTACCTATGGTAAGAGACTTCAGAGGATTATCTTCAAGAAGTTTTGATGGAAGAGGAAATTATACAATTGGAATTAAAGAACAATTAATTTTCCCTGAAATTAACTTTGATGAAGTAACAAAAGTAAGAGGTATGGATATTGTTATTGTTACTACCGCAAAAACAAATGAAGAAGCTTATGATTTATTAAAAGAACTTGGAGTTCCTTTTAGGAAATAAGGAGGAAAAACATGGCAAGAAAATCAATGGTTGTAAAACAATCTAGACCACAAAAATATAAAGTAAGAGAATATACTCGTTGTTCTCGTTGTGGAAGACCACACGCTGTAATGAGTAAGTTTGGTATTTGCCGTATTTGTTTTAGAGAATTAGCGTATAAAGGACAAATACCAGGTGTAAAAAAATCTAGTTGGTAATCCAATTTGAATAAAAGAAGGAGGGATTTTAATGACAGATCCAATCGCAGATATGCTAACACGTATTCGTAATGCAAACCAAAATCATGCAAAAGAAGTGTCAATGCCATCTTCTAAAATGAAAGAGACAATTGCATCTATTTTAAAAGATGAAGGTTTCATTACTGATTTTAGTATTGAAAAAAATGATGTTCAAAATATCTTAACATTGACTTTAAAATATGGTAAAAATAAAGAAAGAGTAATCACTGGCTTAAAGAGAATTTCAAAACCAGGTCTTCGTGTATATGCTGAGGCAAATAATATTCCTAAAGTATTAAACGGACTTGGAATAGCTATTATTTCAACATCTAAAGGGGTAATGACAGATAAACTTGCTCGTAAAAACAATGTTGGTGGAGAGGTAATTGCTTACATTTGGTAAGCCCAAAAGGAGGTTACTATGAGTCGTATTGGAAAAAGAATTTTAACAATACCAGAAAAAGTTAATGTAGAATTAAATGGACAAAATTTAACAGTAAAAGGACCTAAAGGAGATTTATCTTTAGTAATTGATAAAAACATTAAAGTAAACGTTAAAGATAATGAGATTACTGTTGAAGTATTAAATAATTTAAAACATACTAATGAAATGCATGGTACTACTAATGCAAATATTAGAAATATGTTAATTGGTGTAACAGAAGGTTATACAAAAGGATTAGAGATTGTTGGTGTTGGTTATCGTTTTACAGTAAAAGGAAAAGTATTAACTGTTCAAGATGGTAAATCTCATTTAGATAATGTAGATATTCCAGAAGGTATTGAAGTAAAACAAATTAGCAATACTGAAATCGAATTATCCGGAATTGATAAATGCGCTCTTGGAAAATTTGCGGCAGAAATTCGTGAATTAAGAAAACCTGAACCATATAAGGGTAAAGGAATTCATTATGTTGGTGAACATATCCGTCGTAAAGAAGGAAAGAAAGCATCTAAATAAATAAAGTAAAGGAGACTAATTCGTATGATAAGTAAAGTTTCAAGAAATGATATGCGTAAAGAAAGACATTCAAGAATTCGTGAAAATCTTGCTGGTACTAGTAATCGTCCAAGATTAAATGTCTTTCGTTCAAACGCAAACATTACTGCTCAAATCATCGATGATGAAAAAGGCGTAACATTAGTTAGTGCTTCTAGTCTTGAAAAAGAATTAAACCTTAAAAATGGTGGAAATGTAGAAGCTGCTAAAATCATTGGAGCTGAAATTGCTAAAAGAGCAAATAAAGCAAATATTAAAGAAGTTGTTTTTGATAGAGGTGGATACTTATATCATGGACGTGTAAAAGCTTTAGCAGAAGCAGCACGTGAAAACGGCTTAGAATTCTAATAAGGAGGATAACTAATGAACGAAGAAAACGTTAAGAAAGAAGTTGTTACAACAGAAGAAAATACTTCTTCATCTGAAAACGGAAAAAAAGAATTCAGACGTAACAACAATAATAATAGACGTCCTCGTCGTAACAATAATTTCTCTAAACCAAAAACAGATTTAGAAGATAAAGTAATCGATATTAAGCGTGTTACTAAAGTTGTTAAAGGTGGTCGTCAATTCCGTTTCTCTGCCACTGTTGTAGTAGGAAACAGAAAAGGAAAAGTTGGTATTGGTGTTGGTAAAGCCAAAGAAATGCCAGATGCTGTAAAAAAAGCAACTCAAGCAGCATCAAGAAATCTAATCAATGTTGAATTAATCGATAATCGTACTATTTCTCACGAAATCATCACTAAAGAAGGAGCAGTTCGCGTAATGTTAAAACCTGCAACAGAAGGTACTGGAGTAAAAGCTGGTGGACCTGTTCGTGATGTATTAGAATTAGCTGGTGTTAAAGATGTCCTTTCTAAAAGCCTTGGATCAAGCACTAAAATTAATATGGCTCGTGCAACTCTAAGAGCACTTGCTGAACAAAAAAGCCCATCTCACGTTGCTGAGTTAAGAGGAAAAACAATAGAGGAGATCAGAGGATAATGAAATTAGAAAACTTAAGTCCAGCATACGGTTCAAAACAATCTCGTAAGAGAATTGGTCGTGGTGGAAAATATTCAAAAACTGCTGGTAAAGGTGAAAAAGGACAAAACGCTAGATCAGGTGGCGGAGTAAGAGTAGGATTTGAAGGTGGACAATTACCACTATTCAGAAGATTAGGAAAAAGAGGATTCAACAATACTAGATTTGCTACTGTATATGCAACAGTTAATGTAAGCGATTTAAATCGTTTCGAAGATGGTACAGTAGTTACACCAGAATTATTAATTGAAACTGGTTTATTAAAAAAACAATTAGATGGCGTTAAAGTTTTAGGAAACGGTGAATTAACTAAAAAATTAACAGTTAAAGCAACAAGTTTCTCAAAAACAGCAAAAACAAAGATTGAAAGCGTTGGCGGAACAATCGAGGTGATCTAATATGTTTAAAAATCTTAAGCTAATATTTAGTCCTAAGAATAAAGATATTAGAAAGAGATTAGGATTTACATTACTTTGTTTATTTATTTTTATCGTTGGAACAACAATTCCAGTTCCAGGAGTAACTTCTCTAAAGAATGTAGATTTTGGTGATTTAGCAAATGCAATCACTGGAGGCTCACTAAAGCAATTTTCTATCTTTGCTTTAGGGGTTATGCCTTATATCTCAGCAACAATTATTACTAGTTTATTACAAATGGATATCCTACCATATTTTACAGAATTAAAAGAAAGTGGTGCAGCAGGACGTCAAAAGATTAATCAAATTAATCGTTATCTTGGAATTATTATTGCTTTTATCGAAGGATTTGCCATGTCTTTTGCTCTAGTAAAAGATGCAACCGCAATCGATTATTTAAGAATAACAGTAATATTAACTGCAGGTACAGCTTTTCTATTATGGTTAGGAGATCAAATCACACAAAAAGGATTAGGAAATGGAATATCTCTTCTTATTATGGCAGGTATTTTATCTACCATTCCCAAAACTTTCGTCGATACATTTAAAGCATTAATTTTAGAAAATTCAAGTTTATTCCTTGGAATATTAGAATTTATCTTATTTATTGCAGTTTATATTGCAATAATCATAGCCGTTGTATTTATCGAAAATTCAGAAAGAAGAATTCCTATTCAGTATTCTAATCAAACCAACTCCTCTTATGGAGCAAAACAAAACTATATTCCATTTAAATTAAATTCAGCAAACGTTATGCCAGTAATCTTTGCATCAGTAATCTTTACGGTACCAACATTTATTGCGAATTTAATGAAAAATGAAAATGGATTTGTAACATTTGTAAAAAAATATGTAACTTATACAACACCAACTGGTTTTATTGTTTACTTAGTTTTAATTTTTGCATTTAGTTTCTTATATACATTTATCCAAGTAAATCCAGAAGAATTATCTAAAAATTTATCTAGACAAGGTGGATATATCCCAGGTGTTCGTCCAGGAAAAGAAACAATTAGTTATATTAAAACAGTACTTAGTAGAATCACACTAATAGGAGCAATATTCATCTGTGTTATTGCAGGACTTCCTATTGTTGTATCAAGCTTCATGAGCACAAACTTACCAACTAGTGTAAGTGTAGGTGGAACTAGTATATTAATTATTGTAGGTGTTGCCCTAGAGACAATGCGTCAATTAGAAAGCAGTCTTGTCAATAGAAGTTACAATAAAAGAAGGAAAAGTCTATGAAGAATATTATATTAATCGCCCCTCCCGCAGCAGGGAAGGGAACACAATCAAAAATGATTAGTGCTTTATATAATATTCCTCATATCTCAACTGGAGATTTACTTCGTGATGAAGTTTCCAGTGGAAGTAATATGGGAGAATACTTAAAAAGCATTATGGATCAAGGTGGATTAATTTCAGATGATGTCATTGTTAATTTATTAAGAAATCGCATCCAACAAGTAGATTGTAATAATGGTTATATCCTAGATGGCTTTCCTAGAACTTTAGAACAAGCAAAAGTTTATGAAAATTTAATGAAAGAGCAAGGATTAGATGAAGGAATTGTAATCCATATGGATATTGATCAAAATCTTGCTTTAAAGCGTTCATTGGATCGATTAATTTGTTCTAGTTGCGGAGCTAGTTATAATAAAAGTGTTCCTGCTTTATCTCCAAAAATTGATGGTTTTTGTGATAAATGTGGACATACTCTAGCAACTCGTAGTGATGATAGTGAAGAGACTTTTAATGCAAGGTTTGTTACTTACGTAAAAGAAGCAACACCAATTATTGATTACTATAGAGAAAAGGGAATTTTGAAAGATATTATAGTAGGCGGGTCAGATTCTGCTGAAGATATTTTTAATAAAATAAAAAAGATATTAGAAAATAATTAAACAAAGATAAAAGTTTTAAGTAAAATACTGAATCAGTACTTTACTTAAAATAAATAAATATTACTTAAATATAGGTGATAAATAATTAACAGGAGATGATTATTTTGAGTAAAAGTGATGTTATCGAAACTCAAGGAAAGGTAGTAGATTTAATACCCGGTGGTAAATTCAAGGTTGTACTTGATGGAGGACACGAGGTAGTAGCCCATGTTTCTGGTAAAATGCGCGTAAACAATATACGTATCTTACCAGGTGATACCGTTGTTATAGAATTGTCACCTTACGACTTAACACATGGGCGTATAATCTATAATAAAAAATAGGAGGAAGAATTATGAAAGTAAGAGCGTCAGTAAAACCTATTTGTGATAAATGCAAAATTATTAAAAGAAATGGAAAGCTTATGGTTATTTGTGAAAATCCAAAACATAAGCAAAAGCAAGGATAATAGGAGGTAATTTTAAATGGCACGTATTAAAGGTGTTGATATCCCTAATGAAAAAAGAATTGAAGTATCATTAACTTATATCTATGGGATTGGAAGACAATTAGCAAAAACAATTTTAAGGGATGCTAATGTTGATTTAAATAAAAAAGCAAAAGACTTAACAGATGAAGAATTAGCAGCAATTAGAAAAGAAATCGATAAATATCCAGTAGAAGGTGACTTAAGAAGAGAAGTTGCTTTAAGTATTAAAAACTTAAAAGAAATTGGATGCTATCGTGGAAAAAGACACATCAAAGGCCTACCAGTAAGAGGACAAAGAACATCAAGAAACGCAAGAACTCGTAAAGGTAAAGGTAAAGTAGTTGCTAATAAGAAGAAATAATGAAGGAGGGAATCTTTTATGGCAAATGGAAAATATAATGCAAGAAAACGTAAAGTAAAGAAGAATGTTCCATCAGGTGTTGTACATATTCAATCAACATTTAATAATACTGTAGTAACAGTTACAGATAAAGAAGGAAATGCTTTATGTTGGGCATCAAGTGGTACACAAGGAATTAAAGGAAGTAAAAAATCTACTCCATATGCTGCTGGTAAAAGTGCAGAAATTGCAGGAGCTAAAGCAGTAGAAATGGGAATGAAAGAAGTTGAAGTTGTAGTAAAAGGATTAGGTGCTGGTCGTGAAATGGCAATTCGTTCATTACAAGCTACAGGTTTAAAAGTAACGAAAATTACTGATGAAACACCAATTCCACATAATGGTTGTCGTCCACCAAAAAAACGTCGTGGATAAGATAAAATAAGTAAAGGAGAGTGTTTTAAATGTTAAAATTTGAAAAACCTGATTATAAAGTAAAAGAATATGTTGAAAGCGACAATTATGGTAAATTTGAAATCGAACCCTTAGAAAGAGGATTTGGTACAACTCTAGGAAATGCCCTTAGAAGAGTAATGTTATCAAGTTTACCAGGAGATGCAATCACTAGCGTAAAAATTGAAGGTGTTGCCCATGAATTTCAAAAAATAGATGGCGTAATCGAAGATGTAACGGCAATCGTTTTAAATTTAAAAAGCGTTGTAATTAAAAATCATTCTGATAATTATGACTATATTTTAAGAATTCATAAAAATACTGAAGGAGAAGTATATGCTGGAGATATTGAAGCTGATACAGATATCGAAATCCTAAATCCTGATCAATTAATTTGTACCTTAGCAGAAGGTGCTAGTATCGATATGGAAATGACAATTGGTCATGGAAGAGGATACAATAGAGCAGAAGAAAACAAAACTTTATATGGCGAAGGAGCAAAACAAAACACAATATTTATTGACAGTCTATTTTCTCCTATCGAAAGAATCAATTATGAAGTAGAAAACGCTCGTGTTGGACAAGATAATAACTATGACAAATTAATCTTAGAAGTATGGACAAATGGATCAATCACTCCAGAAGAATCTGTTGCTTTAGCAAGTAGAATTTTAATTGAGCACTTTAATATTTTAGCAGATTTAAATGAAATTGCTGATGAAACAGGATTAATGAGTTCTAAAGCAGAAGATCCTAATCAAAAAGCATTAGAGACTTCTATTGATGACTTAGATTTAAGTGTTAGAGCATATAACTGCTTAAAACGTGCTGGTATTTTAACATTACATGATCTTGTTGATAAGAGTGAAAATGAAATGATGAAAATCCGTAACTTAGGAAAGAAATCATTAAAAGAAGTTATCGATAAAGTAAAAAGCATGGGTCTTAACTTTAGAGATGATGATTAATTAGAAGGAGGAAATTATGGCTTATAGAAAATTAGGTAGAGATAACAAACATAGAAGAAGCATGTTAGCAAGCCTAACAAAACAACTAATCTTAAATGAAAGCATTACAACTACTGAAACTAGAGCAAAAGAAGTAAGAAAATGCTTTGATAAGATGGTTACTTATGGAAAGAAAAATACTTTAGTAACACGTAGACTTGCATTAGCATTTTTACATAATGACGAAGAATGCGTAAATAAAGTGTTTAATGACCTTGCAAAAAGATATGAAGATAGACAAGGTGGATATACAAGAATTATTAAAACAGAAGAAAGACGTGGAGATAACGCTTTAATGGTTATCTTAAAGTTAGTTTAATAAAGAAAGAGATGTTTATTGAAGGTTCTTTGTCAAGTAGTGTTGGTGGAACCAAAAACTAATGATAAATGAACTTTGGGTTCTTTGTCAAGTAGTGTTGGTGGAACTAAAAACTAATGATAAATGAACTTTTTGAGAGAGCTGAAATTCAGCT
>CAKPHZ010000023.1 GCA_934162265.1 uncultured Bacilli bacterium
CGGACTTGAACCGACACGAGGTTTGAATCTCGCAGGATTTTAAGTCCTGTGCGTCTACCTATTTCGCCACTCAGGCAACATATTAATAACATCTTTCTTTTGCTGATGTCTAGTTCATTATATAACACTTTTCTAAGTTTGACAAGACTTTTTATTAGAAAAAATGAATTTTTTTGTTTTTTATGCTATTTTAGAAATAAATATTGGATAATTTTCTTTTTTAGATATCAATACTACCTGATAAGGTATCTTGTTTTTTAAACTTTATTGTACTATTATCTTGAATATTAGTTAAATTTAATTTCTCTCCATCCATACTTATTTGTCCATAAAGATAGATAGGTGTTGTAGTTGTATTAGAAGTTAAAATAATTAAGTATGTATATTGGATTTGTTCACTACTACTTTGATTATTTTCTTCTTTATAGAATTTATATTGTGGTAAGTATTGCTCAATATATTGTATTGCTTCTTCTCCATTATAAGTTTCATAATTTCCATAAAGTAATTGATCAGTATTATTTGTTTTTTTATTCCACTCAAATGTACCATCTTTTTTTAAGAATAAGATACTACTATCACTTCCCAACCACTTATATCCAGATAATTCTGGTTCTGTTATTTGCTGAGTATCATTATTATAATTATTAGAGTCAATACTATTTATTAATTCTTTTGCAAGTGGTTCCACAAATAAAGTAGATATAAAAAGAAATATTGTAATAATTATACTAAATATTCCTAAAATTACGCCAAGTGTTTCTAATTTATTATGTGTTTTTGATTTAATAGCAAGAAAAATACTGGTTATTGCTAAAGGAATAGATATTTCAGGAATTGGAATACAAATTAGCGAGAAAATCCCTAATATAAGTGGAAAATTTGGGGAGATATTTTTATCAGTTTTATTTTTTAAAGTATTATATTCTATTTTCTTTCCACATTTAGTACAATAATGATTATTTGAATCTATTTTCTTTCCACAATTGGTACAATACATACTATTCCTTCTTTCTATCATTATGCTTTTTTCTTTATTATATTTGTGCTAATAATGAGAATTATTCCTATAATTATACTAGTTAATGAATAATAAAGGCAATTTTTTAAGACATTATTTGTAATTATTTGAATTATTATTTTATAGTAAGAGATTAATACCATATCTAATCCTAAGTATAATAATATATCTAAGATTAAGGTAATAATTCCTGATATTAGAAAAGTTTTTCCAATAATTTTTAAGCAATATAAAATATTTTTATTGAGTAATAAAATTATCATGATGAATAATGCAATAAAAAGTAAACCTATAAAGTTATAACTTGGATTAAATATTTCTCTAAAATTTATCATTTTTGATAATCTCCTATATCTGTTTTATAAATGGTATCAATAATATAATCTGTATGGTTTTTGGTATAATTGATAACACTTTGTCGATCTTCTTCTGAAATATTGTAATTAATTTCTGATAATACTTTATCTATATTATTTTCTACAATATCTATAATTTGTTTACTTGTATATTTATATTTTTCTTCTCCTGTTAAGTTATAGTCATAAATGCTATTTACAATATCTGTTAGAATATTATTTGCTGTTTCATTATTCATTATTTTTACTACTGTATCTTCATCTAAAGTAGTTAATCTTAAGATGGTATTAAATATTTCTGTTTTGTTCCCATTTTTATCATAAATAAAGCCAGTTAAAAGTGTTTTTTTAATACTTTCTTTTACTTTATTTTCTGTTATTGCATTAGAAAGTGATACATAGCCTATTTCTAATATAATAGAAAGTGATAAAAGTAGGCTAAGGATAACAGTGATTACTTTTTTCATCTTATTCCTTCTTTCTATCTATATTATAACTTATTTTGAGAAAAATACTTCATTTTTTCTTTCTTCTTGACAAGTATTTTTCTTATTAATGGAATTTTACATAGGCTATGCCTAATTCTTTATAAATTTTAGAGGCTCTTTTTAAATGTAAAATTCTTGCGAATATTAAGTTATAAAATTCATCAAATAAGATGATAGAGCATAAGGTAAAACTTATTAATAAAAATGTTTTTTTATCTATTTTTTTTGCTAAGAAATAACAGAATGGGATTACACCATAAATTAATAATAGACTAGATAGTCCAAAGAAGGTTACACTTCTTAAACAGATAAATCCTTGAATATTTCCGAAATTTAATATCTCTTGATTATAATCCCAACAACGCATTCCTGATCCTATAATATACATTCCTAGCCCTGATATGTATTCTAAAATTCCACATAAAAAGAAACTTATTAAAAAGATTTTCCATGGTTGCTTTCGATAGCGATAAGTAAAAAAATAAATTAATAATGAACCTGTTGCATAAATATTTATCCAAGGTAAGAAATTACTTCCTCGCCAATAAAATTGTTTCATTCCTCCATTAAAATAATAAAATATATATTCATATAGAAAGCCAAATATTCCTGTTATTACAATAATTAAAGCTAAAATAGCTAACATGGTTACTTTATCAAATGAATAATTGTTTGTTATATATTTTTGATACTTCTCTTTCATTTTACTACACCTTTGCAAGTTTTTTTATTTTTTTATATTTGTATTATATTTAATTGAATCACTAATATGATTATCTTTGTCCTTTAACCAAATAAAATAAGTTTTTCCCTCATATACAGAAAAGTTTACATCACCATTTTTAACTTCTTTCCAACATAATGATGATGTTGTTGGAGTAGATTTAGTTTGTTTTACACAAACCATAACGTCATTATCTGTATATAGTTTTAATACACCTTTTGAAAACTCTATTTCTTTAATAGTAGCATTTATTTTATTATCATCTTTTGAAAAATAACTATCACTAGAATTTTTAGCTAATAGATTAAAAGTACTAATATAGGTAAAAAGTATTACTATGATTAATCCTGTTACAATAATGAATGTTTCCCCTTTCATATTATTATTCATGACTTTCCTCCTTATAATCTTTAAATAATTTGACATAAATAGGTTTAATGAATTCTCCTATTATAAACATTAAAGAACAAACTACTAAAGTTAATATTATATATTGTATTGGAATATTTTTTACAATAAAGTATTTTGATAATCCTGTTGTTAAAATGATGATTTGTAAAATAATAATACAGAAATTTCCTATATTTAATTTTTTATTATTCAATATATCTTTATTTAGTACTGATTTTTTTAGATTTTTGCAAGAAAATGAAAATAATATTTCATGTAAAATTAAATAAATAAACATTAATGAACTAGCTATTTCTAAATCCGTATGATGAGCACAGAATAAAAATAATATTATCATAACAATTGATTTTGCTATTGCACTAATAAATATTTTTGCGGATAAAAATGGGGTGAAAAAACTTGCATTATAATGATTTGCTTTTGTATCTTCCATAATATCATCTGTTGCTTTTTCAAAAGCTAACATAATTGCTGGAATAGAATCAGTTACTAAATTTATCCACAATAATTGTAGGGTTGAAAACATTTCCATATTAAGTAACATAGACATAAATACAAGAATGACTTCTATGATATTTCCTGCTAAAAGATATAAAATAATTTTTTTAATATTTGCAGTTATTCTTCTTCCCTCTTCTACTCCTGTTACAATTGTTGAAAAACTATCATCTACTAAAATACAGTCTGCTACTTTTTTTACAACTTCTGTACCAGTTATTCCCATTCCTATTCCAATATCTGCCTTTTGAATTGCTGGAGCATCATTTACTCCATCTCCTGTCATAGCAACTACCAATCCTTTTGATTGTAATGCTTCTACGATTCGAAGTTTTGTATTTGGACTAATTCTGGCATAAACTTGATAATATTCGACAGCTTTTACTAATTCATCATCTGTCATTTTATCAATATCTTTTCCTTCTATTGCTTTATCTTTAACATCAATAATTCCTACACTTTCAGCAATAGCTTCTGCTGTGTTAATAGAATCCCCTGTAATCATAATTGGTTTAATTCCTGACTTTAAACAAGTTTTAATTGCATATGGAACAGATTCTCTTGGTGGATCCATCATCCCAATTAATCCAATAAATATCATGTTTTCTTCTGCATTTTCTAATTTTTCTTGTTTATATGCAAATCCTAATAATCGTAATGATTTAGATGACTCTTCTTTTTCAATTTCAAGTAATCGATTTTTTTCTTCATCCGTCAAATTAATGATTTGTCCATCTTTTAAATAAGAATTACTATGATCAAGAATTGAATCTAAACTTCCTTTTGTAAAAGAATACTTTTGATTATCGATTTCTACAATCACACTCATTAATTTTCTATCTGAATCAAAAGGAATTTCTTTAATTCTTTGATAAGAAGGAATATTAAAATTAAGGTCAGATAAGTATTTTACTAATGCTACTTCAGTTTCATCACCAATGTATCCTTTTTCTTCTTTTACTACATTATGACACATACTAGCACAGGTAAGTAGCATATCTTCATTTATAATCTTATCTGTTTCTTGATATAATTTATCATTTACATAAATTGATTTTACTAACATCTTATTTTGCGTAATTGTTCCTGTTTTGTCTGAACAAATAACATCTGTTGACCCTAATGTTTCTACCGAAGACATTTTTCTGATAATGACATTTTTTCTTGCCATTTCAGTCATTCCGACAGAAAGAATAATTGTAATTACTGATGATAATCCTTCTGGAATTGCCGCTACAGCTAAAGAAATTGATAACATTAAAATATCAAAAAAATCATTTTTCATTAATAATCCAATTATCATCATAAGAATAATTATAGCAAAAATAATATAAGTAAGTATTTTACTAATTTGATTCACTTTTTTTTGCAATGGTGTAATATCTGCTTTTTTATTTAACAAGCTATTGGCTATTTTTCCTAATTCTGTTTCCATTCCTGTATGGCAAGCCATAACAAAGGCATGTCCATTTATGACATTACATCCTGCAAAGACCATATTTTTTCGTTCGTATAACTCTTTGGTCGTTTGAATATCTTTATTATCTTTTTTTACCCCTTTGGATTCTCCAGTTAAAGTCGATTCATTCACAATTAAAGCATCACTTGAAATTATTCTTGCATCAGCTGAAATATAATCTCCTGCTTCTAACTCAATGATATCACCTGGGACTACATTTTTTACATCAATAGATTCTTTTTTTCCATTTCGAATAACATAAGTATTCGTAACAAACATTTTATTTAATTCTTCAATAGCAACATCTGCTTTTTTTTCTTGGATAAAAGAAAGAATAGCATTTATTATAACAATGATAATGATAATAATAGAATCAATAAATGATTCATTACGAATATAAGATATTATTGCTGAAAAAATAGAAGCACAAATTAATAAAATAATCATCAAATCATTAAATTGACTAAAAAATAGAACGATATTGGATTTCTTTTTTGCCTCTTGTAATTTATTTTCTCCATACATTGCTAATCTTTTTGCAACCTCATCTTCAGTTAAACCATTAATACTAGTTTTGAATTGTTGATATAACTCTTCTACTGATTCATTGTAAATATTTTTATTATTCATCTAAAATTCACTCCTTACTCTACAATATAAGACGCTATAAATAATAAAACAAAAAAGATAATTCCTATAATCATGAATATGGTAAATAAATTGCATAAGATTGTATAAAATTTACTTTGAATTAAAATACCACAGTTTCTGCAATACTGATCATCATCTCGAATAATTGCATTACAATTCTTACACTTTTTCATTTTATTCCTGCTTTCCTAGTTTTCTATTTATTAGCTTTACTACTTCTAAGCTTTCTTTATTCGCATTATTTTGATGAAGGAAGTAGTCGTGAATTGCTTCAGCAATAATTTCATCATAAATCACTTCCCCATTTATATTCTTTTTTCCTGCATAATTGCTAATAGATTTTGCAAAATCTTCTATATTAATACTTTCTTGATAAAGACTATTGTAATTTGCTATTGAAGTTTCAATAATCATCTTAGCATAAGTTTGATCATTAATTTTTTGAATGATTTTGTCAATTTCTTGTTGATTTTCTTTTGTTTCAAAGAAAATATTATGAATTTGATTTTCTTTTAACAAACTAACAAAAGTAATATAATGTCCAAATTCATGGGCAATTAAAGATTCATAAGTTGCATCTTTGACATACCAATCTTTTGAAATTCCTTTTTTTAGTATATTTTGATTTAAAAAATAATAACTATTTAAAAGAATTTGAGTTTTATTTACTTGATGATTTCCAGAATTAACAAATGAATAAATTGGTTGAAAATAGGCTACATATTCTGTTTTATTTGGATCATTTGTCATGGAAATATTGGTTAAATATCCAGAAATTTCTGGAAATAAATGATAAATTCCATCAATTACATTACTAATTTTTTTTGCCTCTTTTGAAGAAAGATCACAAAAATCCACACTAAATATTGAATATTTTCCTTGTAATTCCTCTTCTATTTTTGATAATTCTATTTGATTTTTGCATTGCCATTTTTGTTTTGAAAAGTCGCTAATGATTTTTTCTTTTGCTTCACTTTCTGTAAAAATATTTTCATTAAAATATTGATTATCTGTTTTTAAAATCGTAGTAGAGTATCCATATTGTTGATTGTTTATTTGTCTTTTGATATAAACAAAAGGTTTTAATATATCCTTCCCCCTATATACAGTCATTAATATAACCAATCCAGCAAAGATAGACATAATTAAAAATAAGCTTGCCAGTCTATTTCTTTGGTTTTCTACTTCTCCATTTAGTATTTTTTTATCTTCTATCCTAGTTAAATAAGAATATCCCTTTGTTGTCCAATGTCCACATTTTGGACAAAAATTATCATCTTCTTCTATTTCAGAGTTACATACTAAACACCTTTTCATCTTTTCTCCTTTGAAATTGGTATTTTTTCTATTAATCAAAGAAAAAGTTTATGACTTCTTTTCTTCTTTTTTAATAAAGATTCGATTCATAAACTTTACCATTAAGAAAACGATAAAAGCCATGATGATGAAGTTGATGACATCAGTTAAGAATGCTCCATATTTTAAATGAAAGTTTCCAATATTTAGGGCATAAGAATTGAAATCTACTTCAGTAAAGCAGCCTAAAATTGGGGAAATAATATTATCCGTTAAAGAGGTTACAATCTTTTGAAATGAACTTCCAATAATTACTCCTACTGCTAAATCTAGAACATTGCCTCTAGCAATAAACTCTCTAAATTCATCAATAATTTTATGTTCTTTTACTTCTTTTTTTGCTTTTTCACTTACTTTTTTCATAGTATCTTTCATATTTTCTTTCATTGTTTTTTCTCCTTTATAAATTATTTTTGATTCGAATAACTAAGCTTGGTAAATCAAGTTCTAATTCTTTTAGGATATCTTCTTCATCACCTGATTTTCCATAAGTATTTACCCCAATAAAATCATCATCTGCTTCTAATATTCGATACCATGTTGGATCGTTTGAAAATTCTAATACTACCTTTTTATATCCTTTAGGTAATACCTCATTTTGATATTCTTTATCTTGATTTAAGAAGTTTTTAATATTTGGCATAGAAACTACTCTTGCTTCGATATAATTTTTCATTAATTCTTCTTTTAATTCCATAGCATAGCTTACTTCGCTTCCTGTTGCAATTAAGATTACGTCTAGGCTTTTCTTTACTTCACTAATGATATAGCCCCCATATTCAATTCCAGCAGGATTAGTAAATTCTTGAACTTCTACATGTCCTCTTGGTAAAATAATAGCACTTGGTGATGCATTAGTTAAAATTTCGTTCCATGAACCAATCAATTCTTTATGATCACCAGGACGATAAACAGATAAATTAGGGATTGTTCTAAGCATAGCTAATTGTTCTACTGGTTCGTGAGTTGCTCCATCTTTTCCTACTAAAATACTATCATGAGTAAAAATATAAGTAACTGGTAAATTCATCATAGCAGCTAATCGAATAGCTGGTTTCATATAATCACTAAAAGCTAAAAAGCAACTTCCAAACACTCTTAAATTACATAAAGCAAGTCCATTTAGAATAGCTCCCATTGCATGTTCTCTTACCCCAAAAGCAATATTTTTTCCAGCATAATTATCACTACTAAAATCTTCTTTTCCTTTTAAGTAAGTTTTAGTACTTGTCACAACATCAGCACTTCCCCCAATAAAATTAGGAACAAAAGCTGAAATAACATTCATAATCTGATAATTAATATCTCTTAAATCTCTATCTGTAAATAATTTATCCATATCAATAACTTTATCTAACTGTAAAGTAATACTCTCATTATTAATGATACTATTTAAAGTATTCATTTGCTTCTCATCTAAATTAGCAGAAAATTCTTCATATAAATTAAACCAATCCCTGTAGTTATTTTCTAATCTATCTTTAATTTCTTGACGATACATTGCTGTATTATTTTTATCATATTCCCATTTTTCTTCATAACCTAATTCCTTTTTGATTTCTAAATAATCATCATTTTCTAGGGTTCCATGAATTTTATTGGTTCCTTCATATTTGGAATATTTTCCAATTGTTGTATTAACAATAACAATAGCAGGACCACTTGCTCTTTTGGCTGCATTTATAGCTTTATTAATTTCCTTTACGGATTCTCCATTTTTAACATAATAAGTAGCAAACCCAATATCAGCATAAACATTTGCTATAGAATCAATATAGTTTTCATCAATTTCTCCATCTAAACTTACCCCATTACAATCATATAATAAAATTAAATTATCCAATTGATATTGTGCGGCTAAGCATGCTGCTTCATAGGAAACTCCTTCCATTAAATCTCCATCACTTACCATAGCATAAACATAATAATCAAATAGACTTCTTTTTTTATCACTATAATAGCTTTCTAAGTATTTTCCTGCCATAGACATTCCTACTGCTGTTGCAACTCCTTCTCCTAAAGGGCCAGTAGTGACATCAATTTTGTTTTCTAAATTATACTCTGGATGTCCTGGGGTTTTAGAATAAATATTACGATAATTTTTTAAGTCATTTAAATTATACTTAGACTCATCAATAAAAAATTCAAGAGCATATAATAAACTAGAAGCATGTCCACAAGATAAAACAAATCTATCTCGATTGCACCAATTACTCTTATTTAAATCGATATTCAAATGATAAGTAAATAAAGTGTATAAAAGAGGCGCAGCACCTAATGCTATTCCTGGATGACCACTCCCTGCTTCGTGAATCATATCTAAAGCCAAACAACGCACATCATTAATTAACCTTTTTTCATTTAGTTTTGTCATAAAATCCCTACTTTCAATATTTAAATTATATCATATCTCAAAAAAAATAGAAATAAAATTATTGTCATTTTTTGGGGAAAAAAATACTTATCTAGTCTCTTCTTCTTTAAAAAGAATTGTACTAAATAAGTATTTTTATTTTATCATTTATTTAAAATTTTTTCTTTCTTTTGATGATAATCATTATAACAATTCCTAATACTAAGATAATTCCTGTAATTAGAAAATAAAGATTGATATTTTTCTTTTTTTCTTGTTTGGTTTCATCTTGATTTAAAGATAATATTTCATCACTTTTAGCAATATATTTATTTTTTAATTCTTTTTCTGTTAAAATATATTTTGAATTATGGTTGATGTAAAATTCATAATAACCATTTTCTTTTTGAACTTCCATTGCTACTTTTAAGAATTTATCCTCATCTAAATCATAATAATAAATATAAAGATTATCTTCCTCAAATAATTTATCTAATTCCATAGATTTTAAACGAATTAATACTTTTCCTGGCAATGTTCCATTATTAGAAAAGGTTAATAATTTTGTTTTAGCAGGAAAATCACTGATTAGACTACTATTTTTAAAGTCTTTATTTGTAATATCTTTTATCATCATGGAAACATCTATATTTTTAGGATTAGTAATATCTGCTCCATTAAATATCCATTCTGATTCCCCATATTCAATAACTAATGTTCTTTTAGTTCCTTGTAAAGCTTGAAATAGATTTTGATGAATTACTGTATAATTATCTGCTACCACAGTAATCACTGCATTTTTGTCTAATGTATTAATTTGAGATTGTATTTGTTCATTATAATTTTCATTATTGAAAAAATAAGTAGAAATATTTTCTAAAGTATTATTATTATCTTCTTCATTATTTTCTATTTTTAAAGTTTGATTAAAATCTACTTTTAGCGTTGAATATGTTAATGAACCATTTTGATATAATTTTGTTTCTCCGTTATCATTCATTATGGTATATGTATTATTTTTACTACTTTTTATTAAGATATATTGTAATTGGTATTCTCCACTAACCGCTGTTGAAGGAATAGTAAAATATTTTTGTTCCATTCCTTTTAAATATATTGGTAATGTTTCATGAGTTGTTGTATTATAGAAAGATAATAATACACTATTTGTATCTAAATTAGTATAAAACTCTGTTTTTACTTTATCGCCATTAGATGCTACTTTATCTATTAATTCAAAATGAATTTGATTTAAATCAGTATGAATTTTGTTTGTTTCTTCTTCGACAATAATATTTCCACTTTCATTAGTAAAAACATTGTTAGAATAAGTTAAACTAGAATTGTTTTCTATTAGATATTGAATGGAAGAAGATTGTGGAAAGCAAGTCATTGCTTCTACTTGATACTCTCCTGGAAATACTGTCCCTGCATTATTATCACTCATCATAAAATATGGTTCTTTATTCAAATCTTGAATGGCATAATATAAATGATTTTCATAATCTTTACCCTTTAGCCATATAGAACAAGAATTTACTTTAGTTGGATATGTATATTTTATTTCTAAATATACTTTATCTCCATATTTTATATTTTTATTTTTTATAGCAAATTTTTCTATTTTCATTTCTGGATCTGTTGCTGTTGCTATACTCTCTTCACCTAGAGCATAACTATCTTTTAGATAAATTCCACTAAAAATAAATGCTCCTATAATTATTACAGCCATTAGCCCAATTATGATTTTTTTCTTTTTCATTATTGCACTCCTCTACTATGGGAATTATAACATATATTTTTTAAGAAAAAAAGAAAAAAAATACTTATTTAGTTTTTTCTCTTTTAAAAGAATTAGACTAAGTAAGTATTTTATTTTGATTCAAATAAATTAATTTTTTGATAAATATTTATAATATCTTTAACTTCTTCTTTTTGATAATGGTATTTTTCTAATATTTTTATATTTTTTTGAATATTCTTTAAATTTGGAGAAAGTTGTTTATTTATGATTTCTATTCTTTTTATTCCTCTTTTAATACTATCAACATCACTTAGTACAGTTTTATTTTTTATTTGCATAATTCCAAATTTTCTAGGAATACCATCTAAGCGATATAAAATGATATCTATTTTTCTTAAGATGAATGGTCTTTTAATATTTTCGTATAAGATTATTGAATAGATTAAAGGTGTTAAATTTTTATTTTTGGGTTTAATGATTTGGTAGTATTCATTTTTTAGATGAACATATTGAATCATTAAATAATCATCTTTAATTTTAGAAAGCATTATTCTGTTTGATTTTTCTTGTAAAAATTTGCGTAAATACCAGTAAAGATATAAGAATACTAAAATCCAGATAAAGGATTTTAATTCTTCTAAAGTTAAGAAAGTTCCTTTTACTTTATCAATGAATAATCGGTTAATTAAATAGACTACTGCAACTAAAAAGATATATTTATAAAAGGAATAAGGATTTCTACTGGTAGAAAGTTCTTTATAGTATAGAAGAAAGATTTCTACCATAGAAACAATAAGCATAATAGCATATAAATAATAAGTAGAAATATTCATCTCATAAAAAATTCCTGCTATAGTTAAGAAGTAAATACTTACTAATATTACTTCATGTAAAAATTTGATTTTTAAATTTTGTTCTAAATAGTTAATCATTAAAAATAAGATAATTGATGTAATTAGATATCCTATTAACATATATATTCCCCCTTAATACGCTATTATTATATACTAAAAGATAAAAAAAAGATACCCATGATAAACAATAATTTGTCTATCATAAATATCTTTATGCTCTAGTTTCATAAACGCTTGCTTGTTTCTTGTCGCCTTCTACTACCTCATACTTTACATATCCATTAATTTTAGCAAATAAAGTATCATCAGTACCTCTTCCTACATTTTTACCTGGATGAATTTTAGTACCTCTTTGACGATAGATAATAGAACCTGCTGTAATATATTCACCATCAGCAGCTTTTGCCCCTAATCTTCTACCAGCTGAATCTCTACCATTGCTTGTAGATGATTGACCTTTTTTATGAGCAAATAACTGGATATTTAATTCTAAAAATTTGATCATTCTTTTTCCTCCTTATCTATTCTGATGTTTTTAGGATAACTTTTTTCTAAACTTTTTAAACAATTTAACATATTAATCAGTATTTTTTGAACATTTTCATTTTCTGATTGCACGACTACTTTTTGTTTGTTTTCACTAGAAAATACTTCTAGAGAATTTTCTTCAAATAGATAGCATGCGTTAATACTACAATAGAAAATGGAACTTACTGATGCACATACGATATCTTTTCCTAAATTGTCATATGCTGCATGACCAGTAAAATTGATTTCTTTTATGTTATTGTTTTGTTCTTTTACTTTAATCCTAATCATAGTCTTATTTTATTTTTGTAATTTCTACTTTTGTATATGGTTGACGATGACCTTGAGTTTTTCTAGTACTAGTTTTATTTGGTTTATAAGTAAAGATTCTAAGTTTTTTTCCTTTACCATTTTTAACAACTTTTCCTTCAACACTAGCACCTGCAACAAAAGGATTTCCTATAACACCATTTGCCATAAGTACTTTGTCAAAAACAACTTTTTTTCCTTCTTCAACATCCATCTTTTCAACATAGATAATTGATCCTTCTTCAACGGAATATTGCTTTCCTCCAGTTTCAATAATTGCTTTCATTCGTTTTCCCTCCTTAAAATATATTTGGATTAAGACTCGCCTTTGGGGTGTGTAAAAACACTTAAAATACCCTTTTAGTGCGGTTGAGTTAACAACTCGAGGTTCTTAAAACATTAAAATTGTATCATAATATTTTTTATCTGTCAAATGAAATACTTGTATTTTGTGAAATAAATCTTCTATTTTACTTGTAAGTAACAAAAAGAAGAAAAAGAATAATTTATCTTTTTCTTCCAAAGTAGTGATAAATGTCTATTTCTAAATCCTTATCACTTTCTTCTAGTAAATATCCATTTCTTTCAGCTACTTTTTTGCTTGCTTTATTATTTTTATCTATTTTTAATTCAATATCATTTAATCCTTGAACATGTTCAATTAGATAAGGAGTGATTTCTGCTAAAACTTTTTCTCCGTATCCTTTTTCTCGAAAATTTTTCTTAATTGCATACCATACTTCTAATATTCCTTCATTAGAAAAGGATAAACTACCCACTATTCCAATATAGTGATTATCTTTTTCAATAACATATGATTTTCCAATTTCTATTTTATCTTCACTTTCTGCTTGATGTTTAGAAAGCCATCTAGGGAAGTCTTTAGAAATATATTGTTGGACTTTTGAATCTCTTTCTAAGTTTCTAATTAAATCATAATGTTCTATTTCAGAAACTTTTTCTAAATTTAGTGTTCTTAAGTGAATCATTAAAATTGAATCCTTTGATTGATATAATTTTCTACTTCTTCAATAGGAAGTGTAATTTGTTCCATTGTATCTCTATCTCTTAATGTAACAGTATTATTGTTTAATGTTTCATCATCTACGGTAATACAATATGGTGTTCCAATAGCATCTTGTCTTCTATATCTTTTTCCAATACTTCCTGTTTCATCATAACTACACATAAAATGTTTACTTAATTTTTCTTTTAATTCACTTGCATATTCACTATGATATTTTTTTACTAATGGTAAAATTGCTACTTTGTATGGAGCTAACGCTGGAATAAATCCCATAACTTCTCTTGTTGTTCCATCTCCTAATTCTTCTTCTCTATAACTATCACACATTAGAGCTAATGTTAGTCTGTCACAGCCTACTGATGATTCTATAACATAAGGAATATATTTTGTATTATCTTCTGGATCTAAATATTCTTGGGAAACTTTAGAAAATTCTTGGTGCCTAGATAAATCATAATTTGTTCTGTTATGTGTTCCCCATAGTTCTCCCCAACCCATTGGAAATAAGTATTCAATATCACAAGCTTCTTTAGCATAATGAGCTAGTTTATCATGATCATGATATCTTAATTTATCTGTATCAATCCCAAGATCACGACAAAAGTTCATAGCGTACTCTTTATAAAACTTATAGAACCCACTATCTGTTCCTTCTTTGCAGAAGAATTGATGTTCCATCTGTTCAAACTCGATTGTTCTAAAAGTAAAGTTTCCTGGTGTAATTTCATTACGGAAAGATTTTCCGATTTGTCCTATTCCAAAAGGCACTTTTGCTCTCATTGTTCTTTGAACATTTAAGAAATTAACGAACTCTCCTTGTGCTGTTTCTGGTCTTAAATAAACAAGACCACTTTTATCTCCTTTTATTACTCCTCTATATGTTTCAAACATTAAATTAAATTCTCTTATATCTGTGAAGTCACTTTTTCCACATTTTGGACATTTTATTTGATTTTCTTTGATATAAGTAATCATTTCTTCATCCGTTAGGGTATCAGGATTAATATCTTTTGTATAATCAGAAATTAAATTATCTGCACGATATCTTGACTTACAATTTTTGCAATCTACTAATGGATCAGAAAAACTTGTTGTATGTCCACTTGCTTCCCATACTTTTGGATGCATTAAAATATCAGCATCTATTTCATAACTATTTTTATTTTCTTGAATGAATCTTTTTCTCCATAAATCCTTAACATTATTTTTTAATCGACTGCCCAATGGTCCGTAATCCCAAGTATTCGCAAGTCCTCCATAAATTTCACTTCCTTGATAAACAAATCCATATTGTTTACAATAGTTTACCATTTTTTCCATTGTTAGCTTTTCCATATTTCCTCCTAAAAATACAAAAAGAGAGATTCTATATAAGGACGAGTTTCCCCGCGGTTCCACCTTATTTATTCTGTTATAGAATCTCTCTTCCCATATTGCTCCATGGATGCCACCCCATATCTTCGCATTTCCTTTTCAATTTAATATTATTTTAGTGCTTATTTATTTTTCTGTCAATTCTTTTTCGATAATTTATTGTAATTTGGTTCTTATTCTTTTACTTCAAAATTTTCTAAAGTACCATTTTCAGTTAAAATTTTATTTACTTTTTCTGTTACTTCAGTTAATTTTTCTGTACATTCTTTGGATAATTTCATTGCTTCAGAATACTTATTGATAGCTTCTTCTAATGCAACATCTCCACTTTCTAATTCAGAAACTATTGTTTCTAATTTTTTGATTTTTTCTTCAAATGATAATTCTGTTGTTTCAGTTTTTGTCATTTTCTTTCCTCACTTCCAATACTTTTGCAGTTAATTCTCCATCTTTTAAACTGATGTTAATTTCTTGATTTTGTTTAATTTCTTTTGTAGTGCTGATAACATGATTGTTTTCTTTTACTATTGCATATCCTCTTTTTAATGTATTCATGGGGTTTAATACAGTTAATTTTTCAATTAGGGAATTTAAGTTTTGCTGATGAAATTTATATAATATTTCAGGATTGTTTAAGACATAGCTATTTTCTAATTTAAATAGTTCTGTTTTTTTATTGGTTAAAATAATACTTATTTCTTTATTTAATCTCATATAAATATTTTTAAATGATTCTTGTTTTTGTAAATATAATATATTAGGATTATTTAAAATATAACTAGAAGTACTCTTATATAATCTTATTTTTGTATTTTCAATTTTATTTTTGATTAAACTATTTATCTTTTCTACTAAAGCATCTAATTTTTGTTCTTTTATTTCATAAATAGTATTTGGTCTTTTTAAGCCATAACTTTCTTTTAAATTATCTAATTTTGCTTTTTCGGTTTGGATTTTTTTTAATATTGCATTATAACTTCTTGATTTGGCTGTTGTTAAATACTCTAGTACTGTATTCATATCCACTGCTGCTAATTCTGCTGCTGCTGTTGGTGTTGGTGCTCTTAAATCGGCAACAAAATCAGCAATAGTAAAATCTACTTCATGTCCAACGGCACTAATAATAGGAATTTTGGAGTTATAAATTGCTCTGGCTACAATTTCTTCATTAAAGGGCCATAAATCCTCAATAGAACCACCACCACGACCAACAATTAATGTATCTAAATCGTAGGTATTAGCAATTTCTATTTTCTTAGCAATATCTTTTCCTGCATCTACTCCTTGGACTAGTGCTGGAAAAAGAATAGTTTCTGCAATAGGATATCTTCTTTTTATTGTCGTCAAAATATCTCGTATTGCTGCTCCTGTTGGGGCAGTTACAATTCCTATTCTTTTTGGCATGCGAGGAATTTTTTTCTTTTTTTCTTTAGAAAATAAACCTTCTAATTCTAATTTTTGTTTTAGTTGTTCATAAGCAATATAAAGGTTTCCTATGCCATCTTCTATCATTTCATTGACATATATTTGATAGCCACCTGTTGCTTCATAAACAGTAACTCTTCCTGTTACCATTACTTTCATTCCATCGGTCGGCATAAATTTGCACTTAGAAGTATTACTTGCAAACATAATTGCATTAATACGACTTCCTTCATCTTTTAAGGTAAAATAATAATGTCCTCTAGTATGAGCTTTAAAGTTAGAAATTTCTCCTTTTAAGTATACTGTACTTAAATTAGTATCTTGATCAAACTTATATTTTAGATATCTACTTAGTTGAGTTATGGTTAAGTATTGTTCTTTCATTATTTTTCTTGGACTTTCTCGTGATAAACTTTATCAAGTACTCCATTAATCATTCCAATTACTGGTTCATCTGAAAAGCATTTTGCAAGTTCTATTGCTTCATCGATGCAAACTTTATGTGGAGTTGTTGTATAAAGTAATTCATAAATTGCAATCTTTAAAATTGCACCATCTGTAATCCCTAATCTAGATATATTCCAGTTATTTAAGTATTTATTAGCAATACTTATCAATTCTTCATTATGTTCAATTACTCCTGTTACTAATTCACGAATAAAAGATACATCACCATCTATTCCTGCAATATTTTTTTGAATTACCTCTTCTAATTCATAATCAATATCTTTTTTTTCAAATAAATCTACTTGATATAGAATTGCCATTGCTAAGACTCTTGAGTCATTTCTTGATAATTTCATATTATTCCTCCATTTATACATTTTTTTGTAAAATAAAAAAACCTTTTTGATAAGGTTTTTAATTTATATTTGGTACCAACCATGGGACTTGAACCCACACACCATTTCTGATAATAGATTTTGAGTCTATCGCGTCTACCATTCCGCCAGGTTGGCATAAATCAAGAACCAAATTCATTATACTATAAATATTAATAAAAATAAAGTACTTATTTTTAATTTTTCTCTCTATTTTTAATATGATTTGTATCCTTTGGCGATTTCTCTTTTGATATCTCTTTCTTTTATCGTTTGTCTTTTATCGTAATTCTTTTTTCCTTTACATAATCCTACTAATACTTTTGCTTTTCCATTAACAAAATATATTTTTAAGGGAATTAATGTATATCCTTCTAATGTGATTTTATTTTGTAATTTTTTAATTTGGGACTTATGAAGTAATAGTTTTCTTGTTCTATCTTCTTCATGATTAAAAATATTTCCTTTTTCATAACTAGAAATATGGGTATTTAGTAAAAAGATTTCTTCATTTCGTATAATTGCATAACTGTCTTTTAAATTTACTTTGCCCATGCGAATGGATTTTATTTCTGTTCCTGTTAAAACAATTCCTGCTTCGATTTCTTCTTCAACAAAATAATCATAGCGAGCTTTTCTATTTAATATTTCCACATTATCACCTTAATTCTTTTAGAGATATTTATAAATATTATATAAAATTCAATAAAATTGTCAATATTTTCAAATTTATTTTGAAAAGAATTGACACAAATTCAGAATAATTATATAATATTAATGAGTTTGGTGATAATATTGGGTCTATAGCCAAGTGGTAAGGCATGGGACTGCAACTCCCTGAGCGTTGGTTCAAATCCGACTAGGCCCTCCATAAAAATAAATACTCGATATGTTTGAGTTTTCATAAACTGATTCTTTTGAATTAGTTTTTTTGTATTTGTCAAAAAAATTGTTACAACATCAATGTTTTGTGGTACAATATTGTTGTAACGAAAAAACAATTAAAAATATTTTGTAGGCATAGTTTAGTGGTAGAATGTAAGCTTCCCAAGCTTAGGATGCGGGTTCGATGCCCGTTGCCTACTCCATTGACGTTTCTGTTCGAACTTTTCGAACATTTACGATAGATATATCATCTCATGTTGAGATGATTTTTTGTTTATTAAAAAGTCATCCTTAAAAGAAAGGATGGTGTTTGTAGTGATTAAGATTATTACACAAGAGTTAGAAATAGAAAGTAATCTTAAACAACGATTAGAATTTATATGTGAGTTTTGTCATATCAAACCTACTATTATAAATGGTAGTATTAGAAAAATTGATAAGACTAATTTATCTTACATAGAGCCACATAAGATTATTGTTAAAGATATGGGAAACTATATTGAAATGCAAAAAGAATTATCTAAAAATAAAGAACGATTAGAAATAACCAATAAAAAATCACTAGAATTAGATAATAATTCTAATAAAGTTAAAGATATAGTTAATAATTTAAAGACTACTTTTACTAATAAAGACAAATATGTTTTAAATAAAGATGATAAAGATAAAATTGATAAATTTATTCAGCAAGTAGATTCAACTAATGAAGAATATAAAAAAATGCAAAAGTTATCTATTACTCTTAATGATGTTGAAACTGAATTAAAAGAAAACAGAGAAAAAGTTAAAATACTAACTGAAAATAATGATGCCTTAAATATTAAAGTTAAATCACTTGAAAAAAAAGATAGGTAAACAAGAAGATGAAATTGATGAACTTAAAGAAAAAAATTCTAAACCACAAAATGCCATTAATTTCTTTGAAAATTTGTTTGATAGATTAGTAAAATTTATAAAAGATAAAATGTTTGGTAAAGAAAAAGAGCGTGAAGATTATTGGAAATTTTCAAAAGATTTATATACTCATAGAGTATTTAATGATAAAACTATTGAATCAATTCAAGATGATTACGAAATTGGTATGTAATCATCTTTTTATCATTATTTTCTTTTTAAAGTATATGGTTTACCCTTTACTTCAGTAAAGAAATCACTAGTTAAATCTTCACTTTCTTCTTGGTGAATATGTTCGTTTTCGTATGCTTGAATAATTGATTCATCATCAACATCAACTAGTACAGTTCTTTGTGTTAGTTGTGGTTCTTCCTCTGGTGTAAAATATCTTACTCTAGCATTAGATTCATCATAAAGAGTTGTTAAATTATCAAAACGTATAATTTTATTTCTTTTTAAATCTTCAAACTTAGCACTTCCTATATCATAAACATCATCATCAACCATTGTTAAAATTGCTAAATGTCTTACTTGTGCTAAACTAAACATAGCTCTCATTAAATCAGGAGCAAAACCTTTTAAACGTTCATCGGTTTCAACTTTCTTAAATAAATCCTCAACTTCATCTTTATTATCGCCATAAATAGTTTTATCTCTTCTTGAAATTTCTTCATATTCTTCATCAGTTAAAAGTTCTTGTCTATTTTCTATTATTGCTAAATAAAATTCGTCTAATTTCTTTGATAAAAGAATTTGGTCTAATTCTTCTTGTGAATACTTTTTAGTCATATTTATACCTCTTTTCTTACTTTCTTTAATTGATGTCCTTTTTCGCTTTCGATTTCTTTTTTAGGACTATAACTAATCACAAATCTAGTAGCTGTGTCATCTCTATATAAAGCAGGAGTAAATCTATCTACAGTAGTATCTATTTCATATTTAACATCATTTTTTTCAAACTCTTCTAATAATTTTGCTAAACTTAAATATAAGTAACCATAGTTATAAATTGTTTCTGATTGAGCAAAACCAACAAAAAATTCTCTTTGTTCAGTACTCTTTACATATCTATATACTGCAACAATTCTTTCTTTATTTTTCATTATAAAATCAATTGGACTACCCATATCATCTGGTAAATCATCAAATTCTCCACAAAATAATAAATTAAAATTTAAATAATTGCTTGCTTCTTCATTACTGTAGTTAGCACTTGAAATTAAATTAACAATTTCTTTTTCAGCAAATTTTATAGTATTGTCATCCATGTTTTCATATAATTCCAATGCTTCATAACTACCAACTAATGTTGCACCGCCTTTAATAATTTTAGGTGAAATAAACAAATAGTTTTTCTCTTTACTTTCTTCTATAAATTTTGCTTTTTCTTCTAAAGTCATACAAAACCTCCCTAAAAATTAATATTAGTATAACATAAATTATTACAAACTTGAATAAAATGAGTAAATTTTGTTGAATTTAATTAAATTTTGTAGATTTTTATTGAAAGTGCACAATTAATGTGCAATAAGTTTAAAAAACATATATAATAGCTTCTTAAGCAATTT
>CAKPHZ010000024.1 GCA_934162265.1 uncultured Bacilli bacterium
CTTTTGTGCGCTTTTTATTAGAAAGAAGGAAAATAATGAAAACAATAGAAAACAATACCATTACTAAAGAAAATATTGGACAAACCCTAGAATTATATGGCTGGGTTCAAAAGAAAAGAGACCTAGGAGGAGTTATATTTATTGACTTAAGAGATAGAAGTGGACTAATCCAATTAACCATTCGTCCAGAAAATAAAGCATACGAAATAGCAAGTCGTTTAAAAAACGAATATGTCATTAAAGTAATTGGTACAGTTCAAAAAAGAGAAAAAGCAAATCCTAACATGAAAACTGGCGAAATAGAAATCGATATTCAAGAATTAGAGATAATTAATACTTCTATAGAAACTCCTTTTGAAATTAAAGATGATACCAATGCTCTAGAAGATACTAGATTAAAATATCGTTACTTAGATTTAAGAAGACAAAGCTTGAAAGATAAAATAATGACAAGAGCAAAAATTACAAGATCAATCAGAGATTTTCTCGATAATGAAGGATTTATTGATATAGAAACACCAGTTTTATGTCGATCAACTCCAGAAGGAGCAAGAGACTACTTAGTTCCTAGTCGCATCAATAAAGGAAACTTTTACGCCTTACCACAATCTCCTCAAATTTTAAAACAACTATTAATGGTAAGTGGCTTTGAAAAATATTATCAAATTGCTAAATGTTTCCGTGATGAAGATTTAAGAGCAGATCGTCAGCCAGAATTTACTCAAGTTGATGTTGAACTAAGCTTCGTTGATGAATTTGATGTCATGAATGTAATTGAAAAATTAATTGCTAAAGTATTTAAAGAAATTAAACAAGTAGAAATCAAATTACCACTAAAAAGAATGAAATACAACGATGCAATAAAAAATTATGGTAGTGATAAACCAGATCTAAGATATGAAATGCCAATTCAAGAAATTACAAATATTTTTAACAATACTTCAATAGAATTCTTAAAAAAAGTAATCGAAGAAAAAGGAATCATTAACGCTTTAGTATTAAAAAATAAAGCCGATAAATATTCAAGAAAAGAAATTGATAAATTAACAGACTTCGTAAAAACTTATAAAGCAACTGGTCTTGCTTACATTAAAGTAGAAGATACTTTATCAGGAAGCATTGTTAAAAACTTAAACGAAGAAGAAATCAGTACTTTAAAAAGTCAATTAAATTTAGAAAAGAATGATATTGTATTTATCATTAGTGGAGCATACAACATAGTAAAAACAAGCTTAGGAGCTTTAAGATGTAAATTAGCAAAAGATAATCAAATGATTAACAATAAAGAATATCAAATGTTATTTATAACAGACTTCCCAGTATTTGAATATAGTGAACAAGAAAATAGATATGTAGCTTGCCATCATCCCTTTACTGCACCAAAAGATGAAGATATTGATAAATTACTAACAGACAAAGCCAATTGCTATGCTAAAGCATATGATATTGTCATCAATGGCTATGAAGCAGGAGGAGGTTCAATTCGTATTCATAATCAAGATACCCAAAAAATTATGTTTGAAGCACTAGGCTTTACTGATGAAGAAGCCAAAGAAAAGTTTGGATTTCTAATGGAAGCATTCAAATATGGAACACCACCACATGGAGGATTTGCTTTAGGACTAGATAGATTAACTATGTTACTCACTGAAACAGATAATATTCGTGATGTTATCGCATTCCCTAAAACAGCAAGTGCATCATGTCTATTAACAGAAGCTCCAAATGTTGTATCAGAAAAACAATTAGAAGAATTAGGGTTACAGTTGAAAGAAGAAAAGAAAAATGAAAACTAATTTAGAAGTGGCAATTATATTCAAGAAAAAAAGATTAGCCAATGGAATTTTAAACTATATTCCTCATCATGTTGTTGTTGGAAGAAAAGATGAAACAACAGAAGAATTCATTACAATAAGTGGAAAAAAATATAATTACATGTTAGATTTAGAACAAAACTATGGGTATGGACTTAGGCAAAAGATTATTATCCCAAAAGAAGATCAAAAATTAATCAAAGCATCTCCCAAAGAATACATCAAAAATTACGCCTTAGGATACTTTGAAGTCATAAAAAATTTTAAATATTTATTTTCCGTTCCTGAAATTGGAGATTATGATAATGTAGCACTATATTGCTTTACACCTCATAATCCTAATCCCTATTATACAGTAGATGCAGATTTACCATTAGCAAAAAAGATTTTAAAAAGAGGCGAATTATTTGATGCAAAAAAAATAGTAACAGAATTAAAAAGTAAAATTATTGGGCAAGATAAAGCCATTGAAGATATTATCTCTATTTTGTGGCAAAATTCAAGAAGTGAGGTCAAAAACAACATTCTTCTCATTGGACCAACAGGAGTAGGAAAGACGGAGATAATTAGAAATATCACAAAAAGTTTAAATATTCCTACTGTCATTACTGATGCAACCTCCCTAACAGCATCAGGATATTTAGGCGGAAACGTTCAAGATATCTTAGTTCAACTCATTCAAAATGCTAATAACGATATTGCAAAAGCAAGTAGGGGAATTATTTTCATTGATGAAATTGATAAAAAAGCTAGTACAACCATAGAAGCTAATGCCCAAATAGGAACAACATCTATCCAAGATGAACTCTTAAAACTTTTAGAAGATGGAGAATATAGAATTAATTTAGGAGACAATTTATTTCCAAATTATATTACGATAAATACCAAGAATATTACCGTAATAGCAACAGGTGCATTTACAGGATTACAAAAGAAAAAACAAGAAAAGAAAACAACAATAGGATTTAATCAATCAGAAGATATTTCAACAAAACAAGAACCAATTACAACAGAAGATTTATATCAATATGGAATCAAAAAAGAATTAGTAGGAAGACTTACCAACATCATTGAACTAAATCCATTAACAGAAGAAAATTTAATTCAGATTTTAAAAAATCCTCATAATCAAACCATCCAATCCAAAATCCAAATCTTAAATGATTTAAAAATAAAACTCCAAATTGATGAAGAAGTTTATCAAGATTTAGCAAAAGAAGCTATAAAAAATGATACAGGAGCAAGAGCCTTAATTGGTTGCGTGGATAATCTATTCAAAGAACCATTTACCAAAATAAGCCAAGAACCAGCAGCATATAAAAGTCTAACATTAAAGAAAAAGAGTCAAGAAAATCCTAAAGGATATATTCTAGAAAAGAAAGAAACTATCTAGCATATATTTCTTTTTCATGTATATTCAATAAAAACCCTCATAAAATGAAATGAGGTGAAAAACATGAATAAAGAATTACCCAAAATGTATCACAATAAAATTAATAAAACAGTAAATAGTATTCAAAAAGTTTATAGTAGTATAGAAAATCACAAAAATAATGAGTTAAGACAAAATAAGTATTCTTCAATTTCTATTGATCAAAAAATTGAGCAGATTTTTCAAGAAAAAGATTTTGTCTATAAAGCAGATGTAGAAATTATTACAGATACAGAAACCATCAGAAAAAGAATTGTTGCTAGAAATCAAAATAATTTAATTACTATTGACAATGAATATATCCCTATCTCCATCATAAGAGATATATATAAAGTTTAAAAAAAATTAAGTATTATAGAAACGGAAGTGCAAAAATGAACGAAACATTCCAAGAATTTTTAAAAGATTTAACCAAACAAAAAATTGCCATCATTGGAGCAGGAGTCAGCAATGTTCCTTTAATTCAAAAATTAGTATCACTTGACTGTGATTTGACTTTATTTGACCAAAAAGAAGAAGAAAATTTAAATGAGGAAATTCAAAAATTAATTCAAAAGGGAACTTTAAAAGCATCTTTAGGCGAAAAATACTTAGAAAGATTAAACCATTTTGATATCATCTTCAGAAGTCCAAGCTTTCTACCTAGTAATCCTTACCTAAGAAAAGAAAAGAGTAGGGGGGCTATTATTACTAGTGAAATCGAAGAAGTCATTCGCTATGTCCCATGTAAAACAATAGGAATTACAGGTAGCAAAGGAAAAACAACAACAACAACTATCATTACCCATATATTAAAAGAATTAGGGTATCATGTTTTTACGGGAGGAAACATAGGAACACCTCTCTTTAATCAAATTGAAAACATGAAAAAAGAAGATATTGTTGTTCTAGAATTATCTAGTTTTCAATTAATGGAAATGTCAGTTTCTCCTGATATTGCAGTAATTACCAATATCTCTCCTGATCATTTAGATGTACATGGAAGCTACGAAGAATATATTAACGCCAAAAAATATATCTTTAAAAATCAAAGTATAAACAATAAATTAGTTTTAAATCATGATGATGAAATCGTCAAAAACTTTTCAAAAGAGGCAAAAAGCCAAGTATCTTTCTTTGGCAATCAAGAAATAAAAGATGGCTTTTATTTAAAAGAAGACAAAATCTACTATAATGAAGAAAAAGTAATAGATACTAATAACTTAATGCTAAAAGGAAAACACAACTATTTAAACATTTGTGCTGCCTTAAATGCCACCAAAGAATTTTTACCAGACTTAGCTAAAATCGAAGATCTAGTAAAAAGCATCAAAAGTGTACCACATAGACTAGAATTTGTAAGAGAGATAAACGGAGTAAAATGGTATAACGACTCTGCTAGCACAACACCAGATAAATGCCTAGGAGGCTTATATGCTTTCTCTGAAAAAATTGTCTTAATCGCTGGAGGAAGTGACAAAAATATTCCTTATACTCCATTAGCCAAACCAATCTTAGAGAAAGTTTCTAAATTAGTATTATTCGGTCAAACTAAAAACAAAATCTATGATGCCGTAATGGAAGAAAAAAAGAAACAAGGAAACAACACTTTACAAATCTATGTTCTAGATGATTTAGAAAGCGCCATCGATATCGCAAATAGAGTAGCAACTGACGGAGAAGTCGTATTATTTTCTCCAGCAAGCGCTAGTTTCGATATGTTTAAAAACGCTTATCAAAGAGGGGATATTTTCAAAAAAATAGTAAATGATATAAACGAATAGAATCTCTATTTTTTTCTTGACAAAAAGCCCTTTTTATAGTAAAATTTTGAAATAGTTGAGGAGGAATACACAATGAAAAATAATGAAAAAGTATATTTAACCGATCAAGGTTTTTTAGAATTAGAAACAGAATTAAACGATTTAAAAAATGTCAAAAGACCTGCTGTTATTAAAGCATTAAAAGAAGCAAGAGCATTAGGAGATTTATCCGAAAATGCTGATTATGATGCAGCAAGAAATGAACAAGCACAAGTAGAAGGAAGAATACAAGAACTAGAAAAGATAATGGAAAACGCACACATCATTGAAAAAAATTCAACAGATGCTGTATGTCTTGGTTCCACAGTAAAAATTGAATATATCGAAGAAGATGACGATGATACAGAAGAATACATGATAGTAGGATCAAAAGAGGCTGATCCATCAAATAATAAGATTTCAAACGAATCTCCACTAGCTAAAGCCATCATGAATGCTAAAGCAGGAGATATTCGTGCAGTAGAAAGCCCAAATGGAACATATAATGTTAAAATTGTAGAAATATTATAAAAAATACTTAGGAGGAAAAAATGAAAAAAGTAGTAAATTACAAAGCACAAAAAGAAGATTGGGAAAAAGCAAAAGATCAAGCTTTCAAAAAAATAAGTCCAAAATATAAAGTAGATGGATTTCGTAAAGGAAAAGCACCAAGAAATATCTTCGAAAGAAACTTCCCTGGTCAAATCGTAATGGAAGCAGCAGATATCTTAATTGACCAAGAGTACAAAAGAATCTTAACTGAAGGAAAAATCTTACCAATTTTAGAACCAAAAATTGATGTAGTAAAGGTAGATGATAACGAATTAGAAGTTAATTTTTCATTTATTTTAGAACCATCAGTAACTTTAGGAGAATATAAAAATTTAGGAGTTAAAAAAGAAACTGTTAAAGTATCTAAAGAAGAAGTACAACAAAAAATTGATGAATTATTAAAAAATTATACCGAACTTGTTATCAAAGAAGAAGGATCAGTAGAAAATGGTGACGTTGCTGTTATCGACTTCGAAGGATTTAAAGATGGTGTTGCTTTCGACGGAGGAAAAGGAGAAAACTATTCATTAGAAATCGGAAGTCACTCATTCATTCCTGGATTTGAAGAAGGAATCATTGGAATGAAAAAAGGAGAAGAAAAAGATTTAACTCTAACTTTCCCAGAAGAATACCAAGAAGAATCTCTAGCAGGTAAAGAAGTTGTCTTCAAAGTAAAAGTAAATGAAATCAAAACAAAAGAAGTACCAGAATTAGATAAAGATTTCTTCGAAGATTTAGGTATGGAAGATGTTAAAACTAAAGAAGACTTAGAAAAGAAAATGAAAGAAGAAATCAAAGCCCAAAAAGAAGAAGAAGCAGAAAAGAAATATGTTGATGCCCTATTAGAAAAAGCTGTTAGTAATATGACTATCGAATTAGATGAAGAAATCATCGAAGCAGAGGCTGAAGCAATGTACAATGATTTCATGAATCATATGTCTGCTCAAGGAATTACAGAAGAACTATACTTAAAATATGCTGGAACAACTAAAGAAGACATTGTTGATCATATGAAGAAAGAAGCAGAAGTTAGACTTAAAAATAGTTACTTATTAAACGCAATCATCAAAGAAGAACAAATCGAAGCTGATGAAAAAGAAGCTTTAGATCAAATCAAAGATTTAGCACAAAAATACAATATGACAGAAGAAGATGTAAAATCTTCACTTGGTGGAGAAGACGCTGTAAAATATGACATCAAAGTAAGAAAAGTAATTGATTTAATGAAATAAATAAACATACAAGCTTAGGTATTATCCTAAGTTTTTTGTTCGATAAAACAGATAAGTCTCTATCAGTATTTTTTGTAAACAAAGAATTAAAAATACCACGAATTCCCATTTTTTCTGGTATACTTATATAAGCAAGAAAAGGTGAAGTAAAATGAAAATAAGTGAAATTGATAGAACAAAATTAGCCCCTATGATGAGGCACTATGTAGAATTAAAAGACAAATATCCTGATGTGATCTTATTATATCGCTTAGGAGACTTTTACGAAATGTTCTTTGAAGATGCAGAAATTGTCTCACACGCATTAGAATTAACATTAACAGGAAGAAACGCAGGACTAGAAGAAAGAGTACCAATGTGTGGAGTTCCTCATCATGCAGTAGATATTTATGTAGATAAATTAATTAAGCAAGGATTCAAAGTAGCCATTTGTGAACAATTAGAAGATCCAAAAACTGCAAAAGGAATCGTAAAAAGAGACGTTACTGAAGTCATCTCTTCAGGAACCATTATTAGTTCCAATAGCTTAGATGAAAAAACAAATAATTATATTGGTAGCATCTATGATTATGAATATTGCTATTCTATTGTTTATACAGATATCACAACAGGAGAACTATATGCTGAGATTATTCCTCACGACAATGATAAATTAATCAATGATATCTTATCCTTTGGATTAAAAGAAGTAGTAGTCAATAAAGAAGTAAATACTAGTATTATTAATCTATTAAAAGAACAATACCACTTAACAGTAACCCTTGTAAATAATATTTTAGAAACAGATGAATACAAATTTTGTTACAAAGGAATAACTGACAGTCGCTATATCACTTCAATCAAACATTTATTATATTACCTAGTTATCAATCAAAAAAGAAGCTTAGGTCATTTACAAAAAGTCATCATCAATGAAACAGATAACTTTCTAAAGATGGATATCCATACAAAAAGAAATCTAGAACTAACAGAAAGCATACGCTTAAAAGACAGAAATTATTCCTTATTATGGCTTCTAGATAATACCAAAACAGCTATGGGAAGTAGAAAATTAAAACAATGGATTGAAGCCCCACTAAAAGAAAAAAAACCAATTGAAAAAAGACATGAAGTAGTAAGTAAACTAATTGAAGAATTTATTTTAACTGAAGACTTAAGAAGAAATCTATATGAAATATATGATCTAGAAAGATTAAGTGGAAGAATAGCTTTAGGAAACGCCAATGGAAGAGACTTAATTCAATTAAAAAATTCCCTAAAAGTGTTACCAATCATCGCTGAAATGCTAAAAGAAATCAAATTTTATAGTGAAATTAATCCTCTAACAGATTTATATGATCTCTTAGAAACATCTATCTATGAAGAACCTCCTGTTACCCTAAAAGAAGGTTACTTAATAAAAAAAGGTTACTCCAGTGAATTAGATGAACTAAAAGAATTAAGAAGTGGGGGAAAGGACTTCATCAGCAAATTTGAATTAGAAGAAAAAGAAAGAACAGGAATTAAAAATCTAAAAATAGGATTTAACAAAGTATTTGGATACTATATTGAAATATCCAAAGGGAACTTAGGATTAATCAAAGAAGATATGGGATATATTAGAAAGCAAACCCTAACCAATTGTGAACGCTTTATTACACCACTTTTAAAAGAAAAAGAAGATTTAATCTTAAGTGCTGAAGAAAAAATCATTAATCTAGAATACGAACTATTTATTGAAATTAGAGATAAAATAAAAAAATATATTCCTAAATTACAAAAAGTTGCTAAAACAATCAGTGAAATAGATGTTTTACAAAGTTTTGCCTTAGTAAGTGAAAGATATAACTACGTAAGACCAACTATAACATTAGATCATAGTCTAAAACTAATAGAATCAAGACATCCAGTTGTAGAAAGAGTAATTAAAGGAGAATATGTCCCTAATGATATTGTAATGGATAATGGTGTATATACACTTCTAATTACAGGCCCTAATATGGCCGGAAAAAGTACTTATATGAGACAATTAGGAATTATCGCTATTATGTCCCAAATAGGATGTTTTGTACCCGCAAAAGAAGCAAAAATGCCTATATTTGACCAGATATTCACAAGAATAGGTGCCAGTGATGACTTAGTTAGTGGAGAGTCCACATTTATGGTAGAAATGATAGAAGCCACTCACGCCTTAAAAAATGCAACAAAAAATAGTCTAATTTTATTCGATGAATTGGGTAGGGGAACAGCCACTTATGATGGAATGAGCTTAGCTCAAGCAATACTAGAATATGTAAACAATACCATCGGTTGTAAAACATTATTTTCAACCCATTATCACGAATTAACTAAACTAGAAAAAGAATTAAAACACTTAAAAAATAAACACGTATCAGCATCAGAAGATGGAGAAAACATTATCTTTCTGCACAAAGTAAAAGATGGAAGTGTAGACAAAAGTTACGGAATTAATGTTGCAAAATTAGCTGGATTACCAAATGAAGTATTAACTAGAGCATCAGAAATATTAGCAGCTTACGAAAATAACGATCCAAGTAAAAAGGAAATTGCCATCCAAACAAGCTTACCATTAGAAGTAATTTCACAAAAAATATCAGAAAAAAGCGAAGTTGAAGAAATCTTAAAACAAACAAATGTTCTAGAATTAACACCATTAAAAGCTTTAAACTTATTATACGAACTAAAAGAAAAATTAAAACAATAGTTTTTCTTAATAAAAAATACTGATAAGGCATTAACTTAAAAAGAGAATGAAATAATGAAGCATAGAATAAATCCTTATAAAATAAGGGTTTTCTTTAAGTTTTAGATATAGAAGTTTACATAATATAAATTATCGGAACTAATAAAAAATAGAATTTTTAAAATAAATTTATAATTATACAAAACCTTTTTATCAAAGTTTATAATGATTTAGTTAATTAATATAATTATATATTATTTTTAATTAATTAATATATTATTACATAAATTAATAAAGTTTGAATTGAATAAATCATCATCATTCATTAACTCAAATTAAATTTAGAAATCTAAATTCAAAAAACTTTAAATCGAGATGGATAATTATCCAACTTTTTAATTTTCAAATTAAATTTAAGTCAAGTAAAATTTAATTTGAGTTGAACAATCATTCATCTTTTTGATTTTTGATTCCATTTTTATTCTCCAAAATTTAATTTGAGATGGATAATTGTACAACTTTAATATCTTCAAATTCAATTTGAGATAAACAATTATCAATCTCTCTAATTCTTGATTTAATATTTGATTATCTAAATTTTAACTTGAAATGGATAATTATTAATCATTATTAATTTCGATTTAAATTTTAAAACCCATAATTAATAATCTAATAATATTAAAAATAATAATACAAACTCAAATTATAATAAATTTTAAAATCTCAATTATTTTAATTTAATTAAATAATTGAGATTTAATAAGTTTAAATCAAAGAATAGCTATCATTTTTTAAATAAATAAAAAAATAGGGGACTTAGATTTAATCTATCACTCCCCTTCTCTATTCAAAAATAAGTTTACACTTTTAATTTGATTTAATATTTATTATTTCTTGCCTGTATTTCAGCAATTTTATCAAATACCTCACTAGCATTTCTTTCATTAATTTCAGTATATCCAAGTTCTCTTAAAGCTTGTACCTTAGCCGTATTTAGTTCCTGTGTACGACTTAATTTCTCTTCATTTTTTCTCTCTAAATCTGCCTCCCATCTTCTATGAGATTCAGCCAATTTGCTCTTAGAAGCACCACCATTAGTGTATAAAGTCATGGCAGAATACATAATACTTTCAAAAATAAATTGATTCTCTTCATTAAAATCATACACATTATATTTCAAATAACCATTATTTTTAGCAACGTACCCTAAAATATACTTAGCTTCTTTCATATTGGATAAAGATTGAATAAAATGATATAAATACTTTAAAGTAATATAACTTTCTTTTGTTTTATTTTCATTTAACATTTCTTTCAAAAGAAAAACAATATCAGAAATTAAATCTTGTTCCTCTTTTTTTAATCCAGAAAGTTCAATAACTTCTTCCTTCTTTGAAGGAACTTTTTTATAATTAAAAACTTTATTAGAAACAGATTGTAAATATTCATCATTAAGTTCTTTGTTAACAATATCTTCACAACTTCTTACTTCTAACAAATTAAATAACAATTGACACTTTTCAGCAGGCATTTTATTTAAATCATCACTGTCCAAATAATTATATACCATTTGCCTAGAAACGCCTAAATATTTAGCCAAATTAACTTTAGAAATATTTGTTTTCTTTAAAATTAAATTAATTTTATCAACGGTATTCATATTCCATCCCTCTCTAATTATATTTTATCATGTTTACAGATTATGTCAAGTAAAATGTCAAGTAAAAATTAAAATACTTCCTTGATAATTCCTCCACCTAAGCATAAATCCCCTTGATACAGACAACAGAACTGTCCAGGAGTTACTGCTTTTGCTTTATTGTAAGTCAATTCCAAATCTCCATTTTCTAAATATTTAACTTGAATATCTACATCATGAGAACGATATCTAAATTTACATGTACATTCATTTGGTCGCTCATCAGTCAAAAAATTAAAATCCTCAATAATTGCCCGATTAGAATATAAATAGCGATTTTCATCTCCACTCGCAACATACAAAATGTTATGTTCCAAATCTTTTAAAGCAACATAACTCTTTTCATGATGTCCCCCCAAATGTAAACCTCTTCTTTGACCTATTGTATAATACATAAGACCAATATGTTCTCCAACCTTTTCTTTAGTGTCAATATCAATAATATCTCCAGGTTGATTAGGCAAATAGTTTTCTAAAAATTGAGTAAAGTTTCTTTCTCCAATAAAACAAATTCCAGTAGAATCTTTCTTTTTTGCTGTGACTAAACCATTTTCTAAAGCGATTTTTCTCACCATAGGCTTTTCTAATTCACCAATAGGAAATAATACATTAGCAAATTTTTCTCTTGAAACATAAGCCAAAAAATAAGATTGATCTTTATTTAAATCCACTGCTCTAAGTAATTTCCCATTTTTTATCCTAGCATAATGCCCAGTAGCAATATAATCAGCACCTAACTTTAATGCCTCCTGAATAAATAAATCAAATTTAATATATTTATTGCACATTACATCAGGATTAGGCGTTCTTCCTTTCTTTAATTCATCTAAAAAATAAGTAAAAACATAATCCCAATATTCTTTAACAAAATCTACTCGATGTAATGGAATGTCCAATTTTTCACATACACTTTTTGCATCATTATAATCTTCTTCCTGCGGACAGATTGAATGATCTAAATTAGGGTTACCCAAGTAATCATTATTAATAGAACTATCCCAATTGCGCATAAACAAACCAATTACTTGATATCCTTGCTTTTTTAAAAGTAAAGCAGCAACAGAACTATCAACGCCACCACTCATCCCAATAACTACTTTTTTCATAAAAACCTCTTTTCTTTATTTACGTAAAATACTGAACAATAACTTCAATACTAAATCAGTATTTTAACTTCACTAAAATTACCCCTATTATAACAAAAAAAGAATTATTTTACCATACTAACTTCAAGATAAGTTGATACCTCATTCACTGTCTGAGAAAAATTTTCATAATTTGTATGAAACCACTGAATATTCAACTGATTTCGAAAAAAAGTGTACTGCCGTTTTGCATATCTCCTTGAGTTTCTTTTAATTGCATCAACGGCTTCTTCATAAGATATCTTTTTATCAAAATATTGATATAACTCTTTATAACCAATTCCACCAATTAAAGGCTTAGTAAAAATCTTTTGATCATAAAAATCCTTTACCTCAGAAACAAGTCCCATATCAATCATCTTATCCACTCGTCGATTAATAATTTCATATAAATTTTCTCGTTCTGTAGTAAGACCAATAAAAACGCAGTCATAAAGAAGACGATTAGTATGGTTTTTGGAAATAGATTTTCCATTTTCTTGATAATAAATAATGGCATTAATTACTCTCCTTTTATTATTTTGATCAATAAGATTTGCTCCTTCTGGATCAATTTCTTTTAAGAGATGATTTAATTCCTGTAATGATTTTTTTTCATATTCTTCTTTTGTTTCTTGTTCATACAAAGAAAAATGATAATCATAAAGTGCAGCTTTAATATATAATCCTGTCCCGCCAACTAGAATAGGAATATGCCCCCTCTGCATAATTTCTTCTATTTTTTGTCGACAATCTTTTTGATAATCATAAATAGAATATTCTTCATTAACATTTTTGATGTCAAACAAATGATGAGGAATTTCTTCTTTTTCTTCTTCTGTAATCTTAGCTGTACCAATATTTAAGTCTCGATAAACTTGCATAGCATCAGCATTAATAATTTCTCCATGATATTTTTTAGCAATAGAAACAGATAATTTTGTTTTTCCTACCCCAGTAGGTCCCGTAATGACAATAACCTTCACTTGTATTCCTCCTTTAATAAAAAAAGAATTAACTAAAAATAGCTAATTCTACCATCTACACAATATCATTAATATAATATACATATTAGACAATTTATAAACATAATTCTTTCCATAAGAACAATAAAATTCATAAGTAGCAACTATTTTATCAACCAAACTCACAATCCAACTTTCCATATATTTAGGAACTTTATGAGGCAAACTAGGAAACATATGAGTAATAATAATATCTTTTTCCCTATCAGTCAAATCAAAATAATGAGAAGCATTCTTTAAGGAAACATAAGGATGAAAAAACAAACTAAATTTCTGTTTTCTATAACTTAATTCTTCTGTCAAAAAGAAATCATGTAACAGCCCACCTCTTGCTGTTTCTGCAACATTAAGTCTTAACTTTTTTGCTAATAAATAAGAATAATAAGAAACTCTAAGAGAATGGTCAAGACGATTCATCCCATGATGTCTACAATTCTTTATTTCAGTAAAATACGGATTATTTAATATATCTCCAACGATAAACATGTAACCACGATCATTAAAAATATTATCTAAATTGTTATTCAAACTATTCACTCTTTTCTACTACTCAATAATGATTAAAAGATAAACGATAAAATTATTTCCCTAGCATATTTAATAAATTAATCTTGAACATATCTTTTTCAGCATGAGATTTCGAAATAGGAACTCCTTTATAAGTCGTAAGTTCTTTTTGATGACCTTCCATCAAAATATCATCTGGAGTAATATTATTTAGCATGACAATTTTTTGTTTCTCATAAACGGTATAATGTAAAACAATATCATGATAAACCTTAGCAAAAGTAGGATCTGTAGGCAATTTTAAATCATATTTCACAATTCCTTCTCCTGTATTTTTAGAAGTAATCACTCCATCAAATTTACCATCTCTAAAATTAGGATAAAATTCAAAAATTAATTTTTTATAAGCTAACATATTATATTTTTTTACTGCTCTTTCTTTTTTTCTAAACTCATTTTCGTTTAAATATTCAATCACATAAGAATTTTTCATTTTATCTTCCCCCTTTTATATGCTATTCATCAACCAGTATCAAAATTATAACACTTTTCTTCTTATTTGTCAATACTTATAGTTAATTTCTAATTTAAAGACTTACAAAGAAAGAAAAATATTAAAAAATTAACATTTAGTTTTTATAGAATTATATCGGGAAATAAAAGACTAAAATTATAATTTTTTAAAGTAATCTTAGCCTCTTATTAATTTAATCATTTTATTAATACAATTAATTTTGATTTTTTATTGCTGCCTGTGCTGCTGCCAATCTTGCAATAGGAACTCTAAATGGTGAACAAGAAACATAATTTAATCCAATACGATGACAAAATTCTATTGAACTAGGGTCACCTCCATGTTCCCCACAAATTCCTAATGAAATATCACTTCTTACACTTCTTCCTTTATTTGCAGCAATTTCTACTAACTTTCCAACTCCATGTTGATCGATTCTAGCAAATGGATCATGTTCAAAGATTTGTTTTTGATAATAGTCATTTAAAAATTTACCAGCATCATCTCTAGAAAAACCAAAAGTTAGTTGCGTTAAATCATTAGTACCAAAACTAAAGAACTCTGCTTCCTTAGCAATTTCATCAGCAAGTATTGCTGCTCTTGGAATTTCTATCATTGTTCCAACTTGATAAGTAATATGACTATGATTTTCTTGAATTAATTCATCAGCTACTTTGTTAACGATATTCTTTACATATTGTAATTCTTTAACATCACCAATTAATGGAATCATAATTTCTGGTTGAACAGGAATTCCTTTATCGGCAACATGAATAGCCGCTTCAATAACTGCTCTTGTTTGCATTTCAGCAATTTCGGGATAAGTAATAGCTAATCTACATCCTCTATGTCCCATCATTGGATTAAATTCCTTTAAAGAAACAACTCGATCTTTTAATGCTTCAAATGACATTCCAAGTTCTTGAGCCAAATCTTTTATTTCATCATCTGTATGAGGAAGAAATTCATGCAAAGGTGGATCCAAATAACGAATAATCATAGGTTTTCCTTCTAATACAGTAAACATTTCTTCAAAATCATTTTTTTGCATAGGAAGAATTTTATCCAAAGCTTTTTGGCGTTGCTCTAACGTTTCAGCAACAATCATTTGTCTAACAGCAAAAATTCTACTCTTTTCGAAAAACATATGTTCAGTACGACATAAACCGATTCCTTCTGCACCGAACTTTATTGCCTGCATAGCATCTCTAGGATTATCAGCATTCGCTCTAACACCAAGTTTTCTAGTATAATCAGCCCATTTCATAAAAGTCTCAAAGTTACCACTAATCGTAGGTTCTACTGATTTTATTATACCACCATAAACTTTTCCTGTACTACCATCCAAAGAAATACAATCTCCTTCATGATAAATATGTCCATCTTTTGTTGTCAAAGTTTTTTCTTCTTCATTAATGATTAATTCGCCACAACCACATACACAGCATCTGCCCATTCCACGAGCAACAACGGCAGCATGTGAAGTCATTCCTCCACGTACGGTTAAAATTCCTCTAGCATCATTCATTCCTTGAATATCTTCAGGTGAAGTCTCTAATCGAACCAAAATAGCATCAATACCTTCTTTATTTGCACGAGAAACATCTTCCGCATTAAAGTAAATAGCCCCAGATCCAGCTCCAGGAGAAGCAGCTAGTCCAGTAGCAATCACGGTAGCATTCTTTAATGCTTCTTGATCAAAAGCTTTATGCAATAACTGATCTAAACTCTTAGGTTCTACTCTCATTAAAGCCTCTTCTTTCGTGATTTTTCCTTCTTCTACTAATTCAACAGCAATTCTTATTGCAGCCTCAGCTGTTCTTTTTCCACTTCTTGTTTGAAGCATATATAATTTACCATTTTCAATAGTAAATTCCATATCTTGCATATCACGATAATGATTTTCTAAAATCTGAGTAGTTTTAACAAATTCCTCATAAACTTCTGGCATTCTTTCTTTTAATGTAGAAATATCTTCTGGCGTACGAACCCCAGCAACAACATCTTCCCCTTGTGCATTAATTAAATATTCTCCAAATAATTTCTTTTCTCCCGTAGCAGGATTTCTAGTAAAGGCAACACCTGTACCACAATTATCTCCCATATTTCCATAAACCATTTCTTGAACATTAACTGCAGTTCCCCAAGAAGAAGGAATATCATTCATTTTACGATAAATAATTGCACGATCATTATTCCAAGAACGGAATACAGCAGTAATTGCCTCTATCAATTGAACTTTTGGATCTTGAGGAAATTCTTCAGAAGAAAGTTCTTGATAAATCGTTTTAAATTGATGAGTAATCCTAAACATATCTTCATCATCTAAATCCGTATCAAACTTAACTCCTTTATTTTTCTTATATTCATCTAAAACTCTTTCAAATGAATTTTTAGAATATCCCTTAACAACATCAGCAAACATCATAATAAAACGGCGATAAGAATCATACACAAACCTCTTATTTCCTGTACGGCTAGCCATACTTTTTGCTACTTCATCATTAATTCCCAAATTAAGTACAGTATCCATCATACCAGGCATTGAAGCCCTAGCACCACTTCTTACAGAAACCAATAAAGGATTTTCTAAGTCCCCTATTTTTTTATTAGTAATTTTCTCAAGCTCTTCTAACTGAGAAAAAACTTCATTTTTTACTTCTTCACTAATACACTTTCCATCAGCATAGTACTTATTACATGCCTCTGTAGTAACAGTAAAACCATGAGGAACAGGTAAACCAATTTTAGTCATCTCGGCAAGATTAGCTCCCTTACCACCTAGTAACTCCCGCATGTCCTTATTTCCTTCATGAAAAGCATAAACATATTTCAAAATTATCACCTCTCTATTTTACAAATTAAGTATATCAAATATAAAAATGACTAGCAAGAAAATTAACTATTTTGAAATAGAAACAATCTTCATCAAACAACTATAATAAACAACACTATAATGATAACAATACAGAATAAGAATACAATAAAAAATATACTCTAATCCAAAAATAAAAACTAATTATTGAAACACAGCATTACATTCATTACATCTGTTCCAATGCAAAAACGTTTATCTCTTTTTCTAAAATGAAAAAAATATCAAACCCAAAAGCACATAAAAATAAAAAATCTTGGGTCTTTGAATTAGAAAGAACTAAAAAAATAACATCCAAATTTTTAAATGTAATTTTCATATCTTATAATTATCTTAAAAGTAATAAAACTTAAAGTATTATAAAAATTAATATTTTATGTCATCACTACTTTAAAGCCAAGTTTCTCAAACTCGAAAACCAAAATCTCTATCAGTATTTTAAAAGAAAAGCAAATGATTAATAAAAGAAAAAAAACAGCTAGTATTCTAGCCATAATTTCTTTTCTTTTAATTCTTTAATCATTGCTTCATGTTCTTTTAAAGTCTTACTAAAATAAATTTTCTTATTTTTATCGGCAACAAAGTAAAAATAATCATTATCCTGTGCTTCAATAACTGCTTCAAGTGACTCAATAGAAGGATTACAAATAGGAGAAACTGGCAATTTTTTAAAAGAACTACATCTAGTATTGTAAGAATTACATGCATTAACTTCACTAGAATATAAATCTCTATCTCCCATATTAATTTTCAATCCATAATAAGTAGTAACATCACTACCTAAATTCATCTGACTTTTAAGTCGATTACGAAATACACCAACAATTCCTTCTTTATCTTCCAAAGTATTTCCTTCAAGTTCTACCATAGAAGCCAGTGTAAAAATATCATGAATAGATAAATCACTAGCTGTTATTTTATCTTTTATGTTCTCTAATTTTTTTCCTGTTTCTGACAGCATAACTTCAAATATCTTAGTAATCTCTACATTTTCCGAAGAAAAATTATAAGTATTAGGATACAAATATCCTTCTAAAGGATAATAAATATCAGGATTTAAAATATCATCTGTTAAAAACCAATACTTATCAATCAACTCTTTAAGATAAGTCTCATCTTTCAAAGTATTATATACTTCTTCTTCTGTATGATTAGTATTTTCTTCAATCACTTTAGCAATCTGCCTAATATTTAACCCTTCCTTAAAAGTAATTTTTTTCTGATTATTGTCTTCCCCTTTTCCCTCGGATAAAAGATGAACAATTTTGACTACCCCCATATCTTGCGATAAAGAATAAGTAGCCGCCTTTAAATTACTATTACCAGATAACTTTACATAAATCATAAAAGAAAATTTATCACGAATCAATCCTTCTTGGTATAAAGTACTTGCGATTCTTTCAAGTCCACCTCGTTCAATAACAACCGTCTTCTTTTCTTGATTATCGGAAACAGCACCTAAATTATAATGAAAAATAGAAAAGCAAAAAAGAAGTAAACTTAAAACAAAAAAAAGAATAGCAAGATAAATATTATGAAAAAATTTCATCAAACCTCTTCAGATAATTATTGATTCATATTTTCTTCTTGAATTGATTCTAAAATAGTTTCTACAATTTTCCATTCTCTATCTGACTCAATAGGCATAAGTTCCATATTTTCTGCATTAGGATCAAAAATAGAAGCATAAACCCGAACATTTCCTGCCTCATCAGTTGTATTATCCGTATACACAATATAACTCTTCTTTGTTTCTTCTGAATCAAAAACAAATAATACTTCGCAAGTAACTTCCTTTCCATTTTCATCTAAAACTTGAAAAACATTTTTATCTTTCATTCTTTATTCCACCTTTCCTATCTAAATAACTCTGTAAAATGAGCTGGGCTGCTAAACCATCAACCTTCTTTTTACGTTTTTTTCGAGATAAATCTGCTTCTATCAAAATTTGATTAGAAATTACAGATGTTAATCTCTCATCCTCCATATCAACAGAAACATTCAACTGTTCCTCAATCATTTTCTTAAAATCTAAACATATCTCAGCCCGCATTCCAACTGTACCATTCATATTTAAAGGATAACCTAAAACAATTTTTTGGATATCATTTTCTTTTACAATATTCCCTAATGGTTCAATTAAAGATTGATAATCTTCATCAGAAAATCGAATAGTTTTTACAACAGAAGCAATCGTATTACTATAATCACTAATCGCAATTCCTAGTGTTTTACTTCCTAAATCTAATCCTAAATATCTCATTAATCTAGTTCCTTTTTTTCTTTTAAAAGAAAATACTGATAAATCTGATACCAACTATAGACACGATGAACATTATTTTTTACAATTCCTAAATTATAAGGCGCATCAAAACATAATACAGGAATAACATCACTAATTTCGAAAACATTGCTTGCTTTATCTTCAATCATGATATCCAATTTATGTTTTATGCATTTATCTTTTTTCTTACCAGGACCAGCAACAATCTCATCATAAGGAATATTATTTTTATGAAGCCATTCTTCTACATAAAAATTCATTGTATTAGCATACTGATTAGTTAAATAGCGATTATCCCTAGCAGTTAAAATTACAATTTCATGTCCCATCTCTTTTAAAATTTTTAAAATATTACCAGCATATGGTCTTGTTGGAATAGAAACCATCAAGTCAAAAATATATTCTCTCCAAAATTTATAATTTTCCTCATCTGTCAATTCAAATTGCTTTTCTATCATATATTCATGAGGATGAAATCCTCTTTGAATGTGATTATCAATACAAAATTTAAAACCACACGAATAGTGCCATTGTCCAATATCATTAAGTACGCCATCAATATCAACGCCTATTCTCATCACATCCTCCTTTACTATCTATATCATTGTACCACAAATGATTTTGTTTGAAAAGAAAATTAACAGAAAAAAGAAAAAAGATAAAAGTCTTTTTAACGGTTCTATAATAAATAGTGTTGGTGAGTAAAATCACTTACACTATTTTTATTAAAATAAAAGTGAGTCATACCAGAA
>CAKPHZ010000025.1 GCA_934162265.1 uncultured Bacilli bacterium
TCTGGTATGACTCACTTTTATTTTAATAAAAATAGTGTAAGTGATTTTACTCACCAACACTATTTATTATAGAACCTAAAAAATGGATTCAATTAAGAGTCCATTTTTTAATTGATATCATCAAAAAGTTGTCTAATATCAATTTCTAACGCATCCGCAAATTTACCAATTGTTTCTAGTAACGGTGTCTTATCTATTGATAAACACTCCAAATCCCTTACATATCCATGAGTTAATCCAGTCAAATCTGCAAGTTCTTGCAAAGTGTACTTTCTCATCAAGCGATACTTTTTGATATTTTTCCTAACGATTATAGAAAGATTTTCTTTTGAATATCTGCTTTTCAAAGTACACCGCATCCTTTCGATACAATTATTTCATATTTTTTTTAAAAAATATGTCGCCTGTTCGAAGTTTGTATGGTATAATCATACTAGAAAGGAGTAAAAGTCATGAATACAGTTGAAACAAAACAATGTAAAAAATGTAGAGAGCAAATTAATAAAAAAGCTAAAAAGTGTCCACATTGTGGAGCAAAACAAGGAATGCCAATTTGGCTTATTATAGTCATTATTTTGGTAATTATTGGAATAATATCTAATTTAGGAAATAGTTCTAATTCATCTACAGCTGATGACAATAATTCAGCTACAACAAAAGATAATAATTCTTCTAATACTACACAAGAAATTGAATACATTAAAGTTACAAAAGATGATTTAGACGAAGCACTAGAAAATAATGCAGCTGCCGCTAAAGAAACTTACAATAATAAATATATTGAAGTAACTGGTAAATTTGGAAATATTGATTCTGATTTAAAATATATTTCATTATATTCTTCAACAAAAGAATACGACTTTAATGGAATACACTGTACATTAAAAAATAATGACCAAAAAAATATTGCAAAATCTTTAACAAAAGATCAAGAAATAACTGTTAAAGGAAAAGTTACTGATGTCGGTGAAGTTCTTGGATACTACTTAAACATTACTGAAATTATACCAAATTAGAAATTAAAGAAACTAAAAAAATGAATTCAATTAAGAGTTCATTTTTTCAATAAAAAATACTTAACTAGAATCCATCTTTCTAAACAAGATAAATCTATTTAAGTATTTTATTCTGCAGAAATTTCTTCAATATATTTTTCAGAAGAATTATCCAAATCCTTAATCAAATTATCAGCCTGACTCCAACTAGTCAACCTAGCCCCAGAAGCAAACTTATGACCACCTCCACCATAAATAGAAGCAATCTCATTAACAATAGGCCCACGAGAACGAATATTAGCCCGAATTAAATTACTTTTCTTATCTTCAGTTAAAAATAACCAAACAAAAATCTCACTAACACATTTCAAATCACTAATAATATTCCCCGCACTAGCAGAATCAACCCCAAATTCCTTTAACATTTCTTCTGTTATCTTAATATAAGCAACCCCATTATCTGTAACAGTCATATTCTCTAAAATATATCCCTGAAATCTAACTTCAGCTAAAGGTCGCATATAAAGAGGCTCATATAAAGAAGTAAAATCAATATTCGATTTTTCCAAAAGAATAGTAATCAATTCAAAAGTTCTCTTACTAGTATAATTATGCATAAATCTCCCCGTATCAGAAATAACACCAAGATAAAGATTCTTAGCAACACTATCATCAAACCTTAATCTATTCTTAATTAAAAACTCTATAATCAACTGACAAGTAGAAGAAGCACTATCATCAACAAGTTCAATATCTCCAAACTTATCCACAAAAGGATGATGATCTATTTTTATAATATGCTCATAATCCTCAAGATGAACACTATCAATTCTCTTAATATCAGGAGTATCCAATACAATTAAAAGTGTATTACTTTTATCTATTTCCTCTACCTTATCTAATATCCCCATAAACTTAAAACGACTAGAAGGATTACCAATAGCATAAACTTGTTTATTAGGAAACTTATTCTTAATTAACTCTCTCAAAGCAAATTGACTCCCTAAAGCATCAGGATCAGCCCCAATATGCCTTGCTATAACAATATTAGGATATTTCTTTATCTCTTTATAAATTTTTCTATAAATATTTGAAAAAATCATTTTAACCTCTCTGTTCTACCAATTTATATAATTATTTTTTTAATAAATTATATGTATCAGTTGCAATCATCAATTCTTCATTAGTAGGAACAACAAATACCTTAACCGAAGAATTATCTGAAGATATTTCTGTCGTCTCTCCTCTAGTATTATTCTTTTCTTCATCTATTTTAATACCAAGACAAGCTAATTTTTCTACAATTGCCTTTCTAGCAGGAATAGCATTTTCTCCAAGTCCTGCTGTAAAACAAATAATATCTACTCCACCTAATTCTACATAATACATAGCAATATAATTAACAACAGTTCTAACATACTTATTAAAAGCTAAGATACATTTCTCATCCCCTGCTTCTACTCCAGCATAAACATCTCTAAAATCACTATATCTTTCAGTTAATCCTAAAAATCCAGATTTTTTATTTAACTCATTAACTACCTCATCAGCAGTTTTGTTTTCTTTCTTCGCAACAAAAGGAATAATAGATGGATCAATATCTCCACTACGAGTTCCCATCATAATACCAGGAAGTGGAGTAAATCCCATAGAAGTATCTACACATTTCCCATCACGAACAGCAGATAAACTACCACCACTACCTAAATGGCAAATAATTGCTTTATATTCATCTCTTCCTAATAACTTAGGAATCTGCTTACTAATGTAACAATGACTAGTACCATGAAAACCATATTTTCTTACTTTATATTTTTCATACCATTCATAAGGAACAGGATACATATAAGAAACCTCATCCATTGTTTGATGAAAAGCTGTATCAAATACACCAACCATAGGAACATTTGGTAATACCTCACGAGCAGCCTCTATCCCCAAAATATTTGCTGGATTATGAAGAGGAGCTAAATCAGAAAACCTTCTCAAATCCTCCACTACTTCATCAGTAATTATCACTGATTTATCATATTTATCCGCACCATGAACCAAACGATGACCAACAGCCCCTATTTCATCTAAAGATTGAATAATTCCTTTAGTTACCAAACGATCTAACAATACTTTTACAGCAACTGTATGATTAGGCATTTCCACCTCTTCATAAATCTTTTCACCATGATATTTAATCGTATAAAAACTACCCTTAATTGTTACTCTTTCAAAAAGTCCTGATGCAATTAGTTCATTATTATCCATATCAAATAAACTAAATTTTAAAGAACTACTTCCTGTATTAATTGACATTATTTTCATTATATTACCTCTTTTCTACTAAATATTATACTATTTTTTTACCCCTAGAGCAATAAATTCTTATCTTTAAACTTAAAATACTGAAATAGATTTATCCCAAAAAAAGAGAAAACGATAAACATTCTCTCTCCTCTATCTATTATTTTTCCTCTTCTATAGCTAAAGCATAAGTATCTCTTGCTATCATCAATTCCTCATCAGTAGGAATAACATAACAATCAATCTTAGAATCCTTAGTAGTAATCTTACCTTCTTTACCTTTTCTCGTCATCATTTCTTCATTAACAGCTTCATCTAATTTAATCCCCAAAGCTTTTAATTTCAATAAAGTCTCTTTTCGAATAATCGGATCATTTTCACCACCACCAGCAGTAAAAATAATTCCATCTACTTTACCATCTAACTTAACAAAATATTTCGCAATATATTCAGAAATTCTATCTGTATACATATCAAAAGCTAATAATACTTTTTCTTCTCTAGATTCATAAGCCCTATCTAAATCTCTTAAATCACTCATACCAGCAATTCCTTGAAGACCACTCTCTTTATTTAATATTTCATTAATCTTCTTGGTAGATAATCCAGTCTTATTACTAATATATTCAATAATTGTATGATCAATATCTCCACAACGAGTACCCATCATAATACCAGCATTAGGAGTAAATCCCATAGAAGTATCAATACAATATCCATCCTTAATCGCACTAATACTAGCCCCATTACCAATATGACAAATAATTAAATTAGGCTTAGAATTTTTAAGTATTTTCTTCATCTTCTCTGTAATATACTTATGACTTAACCCATGAAAACCATACTTTCTAACATCATACTTAATATACCATTCATAAGGAATAGGATAAAGATAAGTAGTATCCTTCATTGTCTGATGAAAAGCAGTATCAAAACAAGCAACATTAACAGCACCAGGAATTTCTTCCATAAAAGCACTAGCACCCACTAAATTTGCTGGATTATGCAAAGGAGCAAGAGCAGATATCTCATTAATCTCTTTCATTACTCTCTTTGTCAAAATAACACTCTTAGAATATTTATTTCCCCCATGAACAACACGATGCCCAACAGCCTTAATACTATCAAGACTATCAATAACTTTATTATCTACTAACTCTTTCAAAAGAATCTGAACAGCATCACTATGATCATTAATCTCAGCTTCCTTCTCTATTTTAGCATCTCCAATACGAATACTATAATGACTATCACTTAGACCTATTCTCTCAATATTTCCTTTCATCAATAATTTTTCTTCAGGCATTTCATATAAACGGAACTTCAAAGTTGAACTACCAGCATTTACTGATAATATTTTCATTATTCCACCTCTTTCTTAATTCGTATTATATCATAAGTCCTTTTAAAAGCAACTAAAATCAATCTATTTTCCCTATTTTTCTTTTCTTTTGACATAAGTTCTTGCTATCTTTATTCCCAAAACAAGAATAATACATATAACAAAAACAATAAGAGGAAGTAATTTACTATTCTCATTAAAAAGCTTAGCACTTAAATTTTTATCTTCTTTTAAAATTTTAATTTGATAAGTTGAAGTAGACTTATCCTCTGCCCAAACAACAATTTTAATCACACTATTATTCTTTAAATTTTTATTTCCATAAATTTTATAATGAGAAGTTTGATCATTAAGAACTAATTGAATATCTAACTGACTATCTTCCTTTATCGATAACTGATATTGATATTGATTAGAAGAAAAAGGCAAATAATAATTCTTAATCACTATACTTTTCAACTTACTATCATGAGATAACTTCTTCTTCCTAGCAACATTTACCAAATAAGTATTCTTTACTCCACTTTCAGAAGTAGTAACAATTCTAACTTCATTACTTCCCACTTTTAACTGACTTTCTCCCAAAACATCTACCTTCGTTGTATCATAAAGGGGAATTGCTTTTACCACTAAATTTTTTTCTTGATTATCTAAAGTTACCTCATAATAATACTGGTTTTTCTTTAAAGAAATATCTTTTTGATTAATAACTAACTTTTTCAAAGAAGCATCTTCATTTTTGAGAACATTCCGTACCTTTCTTGTTACATAAATCGTATAATCTCTTTCATGATTTCTTGCACTAATTACTTTTATTACAAATTTATTTACACCATATACTAAACTTTGCTTCCCAATATCTCCCTCCACTTTTGCTAAACGATCTTGAGATGTTGTTTGAATTTCTACTTGGCTATTTTCTGTTTCAACAAAATAAGTAGAAATATCTTTTTGAAAAGAAGGCGTAAGTTTCTCATTTTTAACCCTTAAAGTACTTAAATAATTATTATCTGAAATAACCTTAACTTTACTAAAAATAGATTCTCTTGAAGTATTTTTAACCCCTAAATCACTAGTCTCTATTTTGTTTAAAGAAATAGAATATTCCCGACCAATTTTTAATTTATCACTTACTTTAAAAAACAACTTAGCCTCTAACGAAGCACTATTACTAATATTTCCCAAAACAAAACCATTCAAAGAAGAATAATAAATTTTCCAAGGTTCACTTACTTCTATTTTTTGATAATCTATTCCCTCAGCTAACTCTAAATTAGCTTTAACTCCCGTAATTTCATTTTCTTTGACTTGACAAACAAACTCTTCACCAAAAGATACCTTATCAGGACAATCTAAAGATAAAGCAAAAACAGAAGAAGGAACAAACAATAGCAAAATTACAAATATTTTTTTCATTCCTTCCCCTCCCTAATTACAGCCAAATAATCAGCACTACCACACGAATAACTTTCTTCTCTAAATAAATAACTATTCTTAACTTTAATATTCACCTCTCCAATTGCTAAAGGATGAACAATTAATTTCTTCCCCTGAATTTCACAAGTAGCCTTACTCTCATCTTGACTAATACAAGTTAACGTTCCTAAATTTTCTCCTGATATTTCTGCTTCTAAATTCTTTCCTACAGTAGTAACTCCACCAATAGCAGGAATAGAAATCCGATAAGTATCGATTGTAATTTGATTACTTTGATAACCATGACTTTCCTTAACTATAAGAGTAGCTCTACCAGGAATAGAACCCATATTAATCCTTAACATATTTCTACCATTATATACTTGCATCTCAGCACTAGAAACAACATCACGATTACTAATAGCAAAAGAATATTCTCCACTATTCATTGCACTAACTGTAATCAACTGAACATTACCCGGAGTTGAACAAAGATACTTAGGCATCACATTCAAATAAACAGACATCACATCTAAATAAAAAGTTACATTACCATATTTCTTAGAAGTAACAACAACATTTGTACTTCCCTGATTTTTTTGCTTAATCATCAATTTCTTCCCTTGAATTTCACAATCTGCAACTTCTGTATTTTCCGAACGACAAGTAAGATCATGATAATCAACAGACTTAATAAAAGCCTCTAAATTATCACCACCAACATAAGCAATTCCCTCTTTTTTACTTAATTGAATAGTATTATCCACTTTAACCTTTACTTCTTTTTCTAACTTCTTATCTAAAGTACTCAAAACAATCTTCGTTTCCCCAGGATTCTTTCCTATTACTCTACCAGCAGAATCAACAACAGCAACATTAGAATCTAAACTTTTCCATATTAAATTAGTATTCTTTCCATAAGTTGGTTTCACTTGATAAACAATTCTTTCTTCCTCATTAGATTGAAGTAAATAATCTTCTTTACTTATATTTAATTCTTGATAATCCCCATTCATTGCTTTATCTAAAAGAATTAAATCATTAACATGAACTTCCCTATCTCCATCCATATCTAAATCTAAAGAAAAAGAATTTTTTCCAACTAAATACTGTCCAAATAAACTAAGATCATCCTGATTAACCATCCCATCCGAATTAATATCTCCCTTAACAATATTAGTATAAGTAGCCACTACTTTATTATCTTTATTATATAACAAAGTCATACTATAATTAAAAACATACCCTGAAGTAATTTCTTTCTGATTTCTATCTACTACCTTCAAAGTACAATTCTCTAAATCAAAATACTGATAAAATAAAGAAACATCTGTATTAGGAGAAATATTCAAAATATTCCCCTCTTTAATAGAATAAATATCACTTCCAAACGAATATTCTTCATCCAAAGAAAAAGTTGTATAAAAAGAAACAATCCCTATAATAAAAATAATTCCTATAATAATACTAAAAACTAATTTTTTTCTATTCATTACTATCTCCTATTTTTTATAAAATACTTTACCGAAAAAAATATATCAATAAAATTCCTAAAAAAATTATAATAACCGCACCAAAAATAAAGTTAAAATGAGAAAATCCATAAGAAAAAGGATTCTGTTTCTTTAAAGTATGGATATTTGGCTTACCATTTTTCATTAATTTATTCTTAGTATTTATTTTTTCTACCACTTCTTGTGCTATTTCATCAACAGTTTTATTACCTGTATATTCCCTTATCGTAGCCAAAGCTTCATTACAACCACTATTTAAAAAATGAAGATTATCTTTTTCTCGACTAGGAGAATAATTCTCTCTCTTTTGAAGTCTTTCATTTAAAACACTTTCACATTCACCTTTATCTTGTGAAGGCAAAAGATAAACAACATTAGAAAATTTAGACATTAACTTCTTCATTTCATTAAACATAAAATCATTCTCATACACAGAATGCCCTGCTCCAAAATCAATAATAGAAGGCGTTTTCAAATTTGTTAAAACAGATGCAGTCAAATAAAATTCAAAATCTTTAAAATGAGGAAATGTATTTTCTTGAGAATAATACTGACTTAGTTTTTCTCTATCATCTAATGAAATTACTGGCATATTTAGTTCATGACCTATTTTTTTAGAAATTGTCGATTTCCCAGTTCCCATAGGACCAATAAATAAAATAGATTGATCACTAATATTAAAATCAATATCTTGATTAACTAAATTCTCCATCATTTGAATTTTTTGATACTCATCCAAAATTTCTCTACCTATTTCAGAAAAATTTCTATTATCTTTTTGGTAATAATCTCTAGCTTTTTCCACAAAAGAAGAAGGAAAATTTGGCAAGGTCTTTGAAAATTTATCAATAAAATAATTTATCTTTTCTCCCTTAGTTTTATCCAAAACAGACAATTTTTCTTGCATTTTAGGTAATAATTCAGGAAACACTCTTGCATATTGATTAATGGACAAACTAATCATTTGATCTTTATCTGGAAATAACATCTGTTGCAAAACAAAATTTTCAAAATTATCTATCAAATCTTGTTTAGTAAACAAACATTGAGAAGAATCAGAAGATAATTTATAATTAACAGCATCCAACAACTCTGGATGAAGATACAACAATCTTCTAAAATCTTTTGAATTAACTTTTCTATGATTCCTAGTTGTTTGTCTAATTTGCTTTTCAATCAAATCTTCATCATAATTAGGAATTTCCTTTGGTCGATTAGGATAATGATATAACTTAACTACACCTTGAAGTTCTAATTTTTTTAATTCATCATAAACATTTAAAACTTTTTCCTCAGTTTGTATATCTACTCCTTCTTTAGAAACAAATTCAGAAAATCCAGTATGAATATCATGAAAAGTTACATCTGAAACAGTATAAATAGATGATTCATTTTCAAACATTTTAGAAAAAGCACCTGGTACTCTTTCAACAATCTGCCAAGGTTCATCATCACTATTTCTAAATAAAGTATAAGTTAAATCATCTCCACATTTTCCTGAAAAAATCAAAGCCAACTCCTTATACTTAGTAGCATAAACAAGATTACCATGAGTAGAATGATGAGGCTCTAACTTCTTTAATCCACTTTGACAGCTACCATGATACAAAAAAGACATATAAACACCACTTTCATTTACAACGTATTCTACTATTATACAATCCCATTATATCATAAACTTATAAAATAAAATACTTATTCCTAACTTCAATCTCTTACAAAAAGAAAAAAAAGAAGAAGTATTTTCTTCCTCTAAAAACATTAATCTAATGAATAACCTAACTTCTCTAATTCCATTAATGCAATAGCAGAAACATCTTCTTTCTTTAAATTCTTAATCTCATAAAATTCTGCACCCAAAGAATCATCATTCTGATTATCAATTGAAATATCCTTTCGAATTTCATTCCGGTACTCTAATATTTGATAAAAAATACCAACATGATGAACCAAAATATTTGTATTATCATCATACTTCCACTCTACAACAACAGATGAAGCATCAAATAATTGATATTTTGTAACCTCTAAACCAGTTTCTTCTAACATTTCTCTTTTTAAAGTTTCTTCTGGTGTTTCTCCAAATTCAAATGAACCACCTGGTAAATCTAATAATCCATCATAAGGACCAGTTTTTTTCTTAATCAATAATATCTTACCAGCTTTTACAACCAATCCATAGCACCCTAAATGTTTATGCTCTTTCATTTCTATCCCTCCCATCTAATTATTGCAAGAAAAAGAAGGATTATTTTCCTTCTACATCATCTAAAAAGTTATTAATAATAACCATTCTATCATCAACTTCTTTTAAAGACTCTTTATTTAACATATCAAAACTCAACTGCTCTTGCTCTGGCTTTGCTTCTTCAACATATTCCAAACTATTCAAAGCATCTTTAGATAATTCTTGTACTTTCAGATGAGTATCTTTAATTTTATCCTTTACAACAAACGAACCATTACTGTATCTATCCATAATTGGAATATCTACTATTTTCATTTCTTTTTCATACTTCTTAGTTACTACAACAACCTCTGTCTTAACATCCTCCACATAAGCATCAACAATATGACTAGGATTACTCTTAATTTCCTTCATAAATAATAGCCCTCGGTTACCTCTAGTCCCCATATCAATTTCTGAAAAACGCATTCTCTTAGCAGTTCCTTTATCCGTAAACAAAGTAATATATTCAGAATAATTTGGGAAAAGAAGGCCACTAACTACTTCATCATCTCTTAAATTAATAGATTTTACTCCACTAGCTTTAATTCCAACAGGATTAATATCAGAAGTTTTATACCACAAACCATAACCTTTCTTAGTTACTACTAAAACATTCGTATCAATGCTATAAGTTACGTTTACTACTTCATCCTTATCTTTCAACTTCATCATATTAATAGCCTTAGAATATCTACTAACTTTAAATTCTTTAAGTAAAGTTCTTTTAACCATTCCATTTCTCGTAAATGAAGTAATATAAAGCTTCTGATCAAAATCATAAACTGGCATAGCATTAACAACATACTCATCAGGATCAACCGTAATAATATTACTCATATGTTTACCCATATCTTTCCATTTTAAATCAGGTATTTCATAAACAGGAATATATAAATAATTTCCCAAATTAGTAAACACAAGCAACGTATCTAAAGTATTCATATTATAAAGACCAACAATATAATCTTTTTCTTTTAAAGTCAAATCTTCAATATTTGAAGCAGCATAACTCCTCAAAGAAGTCCTTTTAATATAGCCCTCATTAGTAACAACAACCATCACATCTTCTTTAGGAATCATACTAATTGCATCTATTTTAATCTCTGTAATCTCATCACGAATTTCAGTCTTTCTAGGAGTTGCATATTTATCTTTAATCTCCTTCAACTCTTTCTTCAAAACTTTAATCAAAACTTTTTCATCACCCAAAATTGCTTCTAACTTTTTCATCGTATCCAATAACTTTTCCATCTCTTCTTGTAAAGAAACAATATCAGTATTCGTTAATCGATACAATTGTAAAGTAACAATCGCATCAGCTTGTTTCTCAGTAAAGTCATATTCTTTAACTAAATTCTCAATAGCATTCGCTTTATTTTTAGAAGAACGAATAGTCTTAATTACTTCATCTAAAATAGATATAGCCTTAATCAAGCCTTCAACAATATGATACCTAGCCTTAGCTGTTCTTAAATCAAATTCACTTCTTCTTGTAACAACCTCTTTTTGATGAGCAATATAAGCATCCAATATTCCTAAAATACCAAGTAACATTGGCCTTCTATTTACAATCACTACATTATTAAAATTATAAGAAACTTGAAGTTCCGTATTCTTATAAAAATAATTTAAAATATTCTCTGCATTAGCATCTTTCTTTAAATCAACAACTATACGTAACCCATCTTTATCCGATTCATCTCTTACTTCCAAAATACCATCCATTTTTTTATCTATACGAATTTCATCCATCTTTCGAACCAATAAAGCTTTATTCACTTCATAAGGAATTTCATGAATAACAATCTTATTCTTTTCCATAGTAACTTTAGATTTTAAAATAATTTTTCCTCTTCCTGTTTGATAAGCACTTTTTATTCCACCTATTCCTTCTAAAATAGCTCCTGTTGGAAAATCTGGACCTTTAATAAATTGCATCACTTCTTCTAAAGTAGAATTAGGATGATCTAATCGATCAATAGTAGCATCAATTACCTCTCCTAAATTATGAGGGGGAATATTTGTCGCATATCCAGCAGAAATACCCGTCGTTCCATTAACTAAAAGATTAGGAAAACGACTTGGTAAAACAGTTGGTTCTAACAAAGTATCATCATAATTTGGAGCCATTGTTACAGTATCTTTATCAATATCCTGAAGCATAACTCCAGCAATTTCAGAAAGCCTTGCTTCTGTATAACGACTAGCAGCAGCAGAATCTCCATCAATAGAACCGTTATTACCTTGCATATCGACAAATGGTTCCTTCATCTTCCAATCTTGACTCATTCGAACAATTGCCTCATAAATAGAAGAATCCCCATGTGGATGATATTTACCCATAACATCTCCAACCGCACGAGCACTCTTCTTATAAGGTTTATCAAAAGTATTTTTTTCTTTATACATAGAATATAAAATTCTTCTCTGCACTGGCTTCAATCCATCTCGAACATCAGGAATTGCTCTATCCTGAATAATATACTTAGAATAAGTTCCAAAACGCTCTCCCATGATTTCTTCCAGTGAATAATCGTAAATTTTTTTTATTATGTCTTCCATAGCATCACCATGTTATAAGTCTATCATAAATTATTTTTATTGGCAAGAAAATTAACCTCTTTTTATTGTAATTAACTTAGAGTAACCTTTATTATATAACAAAAATACTGAAAAATATTTTTCTCACAAATAAAAAAAGATACTAGATAAAAATATTAATTCCTCAATCTTTTCAAATTGAAGAATCAAAATATTCTAGTAACTTTTTACTAACGCAACATTATCATTAAAATTTACTTATACATTTTTATTCTATTGACAATTTCTAATATCTTTAATTGTTGTTTTTGTACTAACGTATGAAATGTCATCAAATTTATAATTACCTAAGTATTTCATCTTAAAAATTGCACTCACAATTTCATCATCTTTATATTCATTTCCACTTTCACATAAATCAATAGTTTCTCCCAGATTAGTGATGTATGATGAAGATGATCCTCCTTGAATATGTTTTGTTCCAGCAAAACTTATTGTTCCATCATCAGATATATTAAAAATTGCATTTGGGCTATAACTTGGATAAATTTGATACTGATTACCATCTTTATCTATAAATCTAGATATTGTTTTAACTTCAGTTCCATCTAAATCATAAATATACATTTTACTAATTAAAGACTCAGTTTCAAAAAATATCATGACATCATTATAAACACTAACCTGAAGTAAAGATATAGGTCCTTCAGCAGCTTTATACACAACTTTATCTCCTAATTTAACCTCAGATTGACTTACATATAATATTTTTTCACCTGATGTAGTAAAAATTTTCTTTTGACATCCATTTTCACATTCTTTTTCTTCTGAAAAGATTACAGAAATATTATTTGATACTTCTTTGGTTTCTTTACCTTCTTTTGTAGAAGTATTTTCTTGATTTTCTATCTCATTTTTAATTTCCTTATGATTAAATGTTATTGTATTTGTTGCAAATAAGACGCATAATACTGCTAATATTATAATAATTATGCTCATTAATATAATAATTCCTTTATTACTTTTCTTTTCCATTTTAAAATTACCCCTTTCTCTAATTTTTTATTATTTAATTTTATATTGATCATTTAAGTAAGGATTAATATCACTTTTAGAAATATCAATAAATTTACTTTCCTCTGCCCCACAAGCAAGTTTTAATCCATCTCGAACATCAGGGATTGCTCTATCTTGAATGATATATTTAGAATAAGTTCCAAAGCGTTCTCCCATGATTTCTTCTAGTGAATAATCGTAAATTCTTTTTATTATGTCTTCCATAGCATCACCATGTTATATGTCTATCATAAATTATTTTTATTGGCAAGGAAATTAACATTTTTTCTTATAATTAACTTAGGGTAATTTTTGATATAGGCGGAAAATACTGAATAATATTCTTCCTTAAAGAAAAAAAGATACTAGATAAAAATCGTCTATTAATATAATTTTATATTTACATATTTTAATAAATAGCCACTTTTGAAACATATCCTTTTTCGTTATAGATAATATTAAAATTAGACCATTTTTCTCCATTTGGAGTAACGTATACTGTATTACTTTCAACAAGTTTAACTATATTGGAAAAATCATTTTTACTAGTATATTCTTTATCATTGTATACAACTATAATTTTGTTATCACTATTATCATTATAATCTGCAATATCATTTAAATAAGATTCAATACTTCTAACTGAAACAACTCCATCAGGTATTACAATAAAAGAATTAATAATCCAATTATTATTTTCTTTTATTACTGAATACGATAACACTTCAGATTCATTTACAATATCGGAGCCTTTTTCAAAATAACCAACATTTGCAACTACATCAATTTTATTTTTATTATAGTTTACTATTCTATAATTACTATCATTCTTTTCATACATAATGAATCCATGATCCTTATTGGAGTTTTTACAATATAATTTTCCATCTTTTTCTAAATAAATCTCATAGATATATTTTCCATTTTTATAAGCATATGCCCCAGAATTTGTTTTATAGTACTTATTAATTAAATTTTCTGACATAAATGATTTAAAATAATTATTTAATTCTTCAATAGTTTTGAAGTCTTGTGAAACATCATATTTATGAATCGACTGCATCCCATTTTCTTCATAAGGAATAAAATCTTCTTCGTTATTCCATTTCATATTTTCTCCACAAAACACCCATGATGAATTGAAAGAATATAAATTCTTATATAATTTATCTCCAAGATTTTCAGCAATTTTTTTCATATCATTAGGAATAGTTTGATTTGATATAGAATCATCTGATGCTTTATTATCTTTAGATATAAAAGTATTTTGATCAGAATTATTAATTACCTTACTATTAAACTTAATTGTATCTGTTGCAAATAAAACACATAGTACTGCTAATATTATAATAATTACTCCCATTAATATAATAATTATTTTATTATTCTTTTTTTCCATTTTAAAACGCCTCTTTCTTTAATTTTTTATTATTTAATTTTATATTGATCATTTAAGTAAGAATTAATATCATTTTTAGAAATATCAATAAATTTACTTCCCTCTGCTCCACAAGCAAGAGAATATTTTGGAAAGATTACTTTGATTCCATCTTTAGTAAAATACCAATTTCCATCTTTATTTAATTCTGTTTTTACTCTATCTTTCCAATCTTCTTCAAGACATGAAGATTCAGTATTATTTTTTTCAATTTGAGTGATGCTTTGATTATAAATATAATCAAAAACTCCAGTTCCAAGATTGGTTAACTTTAATAAATTTCCAGTAGTGGCATCAAAGTTATATCCTTCATTATTATCCCAAGGAACTCCTCCAAAACTACCTACTGTATTTACAATAAAAGTTAATCGATTATTTGTAATTTCTCCTGTTTCAATTAAATAGTTTACTCCTAATCCAGTGGATGGATTTTCATCACTCTCGTCTGCTACCTTTTTTATATCTTCCCACATTTTATCTGATATTTCATTTAACTTATTTTCGATTAAAGATGCTGCATTAGGATTATTTTTATTTTCGATAGTAATCACATTTCTTTTATTGTTAGTGTTTTCAATATCTTCTTTATTTTTGGTTGTATAAGTTTCTTCTTTATAATTAATTGTATATGAATTTGCGTTTTCCTCTTCTTTAGATTGATTATTGTTATTTGTTTTATTGTTTATCTTATCTTGATTTGAATTATTATTTAGTGTTATCTTATTTGTTGCAAATAAGACACATAGTACTGCTAGTATTACTATAATTACTCCCATTAGTATAGTAATCATTTTGCGATTATTCATTTTTATTCCTTTCTAACTGTACAATTCATTTCATTAAAATATGTTATATCTGCTTACTTGTAATCTCCTAATTCTACAGTCTTCCAATCAAACCAACCATCTTTACCTACTTGATGAAAAATTGTACTTTTCTCAATTGTATAATAATCATACACTACTTTGTTATTTTTTATATATGTATGTAAAATATTTGCTATTTTATCCATTCCAATTTTTATATATTTCTCTTTATTATTTTTAAAATCATCATATGTTACTTCATAATAATCTACTACTGTTCCATTAGAATTATTTAAATTTGTCCAATTTGTTAATTCTTCTTCATAATATTCATTAACAATTTGTTCATATGAAGTACCAACTTTTTTGAGTAATTCTTCTTCGGTAATTAATTTATTATTTAATAAATCAATGTTTGTAACTGCTTTATCAGGAATACCATATCCCATTTCAATTTCATCTGTATATTCTATAGAATAAACAATAGATAAAACATTATCATTTATACTATAATCCAAATTATACTTGGCATCAAATATTTCTTCATTTGAATTCTTTGCATAATTTTTTGCATTTTCTAATAAAGTTTCTTGTTGATCATAAAAGTCTTTTGTTGCACTATTACTTACATAATTAATTTTTAGTTTTTTGATTGAAACTTTAGGAGATAGCTCAACATCTTCTAAACTGATATATTTATCTGCTGGATAAATTTTATTCTCTTTTTGATCAGTATTTTCTTTTGTAGAGGTATTTTGACTTGAATTATTAGTTACTTTACTATTAAATGTGATTTTGTTTGTTGCAAATAAGATGCATAATACTACTAATATTACTATGATTATGCCCATTAGTGTAATGATTACTCCATTATTACTCCTTTTTATTTTTCTTCACTCCTTTCTATTTTAATAGTAACATAAAATACTAAATTAATATATTAATTTTCATATTATTTTTTACAAATTGATGTAAAGAAAAAAAGCAGAGAAATAAATCCCTGATTTTATTGATTATAATAGTTCTAAACGTTTACCCAATTGATATTTCTTATAAAATAAGGCTTTAAAAACTATTGTGTGAATTACAGGTAGTTGCGTATAAGAATTTTAACGAATACCAATGAATTATTTATTTACTTTAATCAAATAATGATTTACAGTGCCATTTTGAACGTAATTATAATATAAAATAGGCAATATATTTAAAACGCCATCATTATCAGTAAAAAATAAAATACTATTATCTTTTATACTATTTTCTACAAGGACTTTTGTTATATCATAACAATTTTCGGTACCATATTTTTCCTTATCATCCGACCAATGACATTCAGTTGATAAATCAACATTTTGATTATCGGTATCATTATCCATTTTCTCTTTTAATAAAGGTGTTATTTTATCCATAATATCATCATTATTATATCCTAATTTATCCACTAATTCGTCAAATGATAAAATATTTCCAGTAGTTAAATCAAAATTATATATATTGTATTCAAAAACATATGTTGATGTCGCTTGAATTGAATTGATTACAACAACAGATAAAATATTATCATACTTATACGTTCTATATGTCAATATTTGAGAACAACTTGGTCCATTATCATTTTTACTTTCTTCAGCACACTCATCAAATTTACTAGCATATTTATTATACAATTTAAGTAATTCATTATTTACTGATATAGCATCATTAGATTTAAAGTTTAAAAATGGCACTTTTAAATCACTTAAATATTGCGTTCCTACTCTTGTTTCTACGTCAATACCGTAGTATGATATAGTTCTTTTTTCGTCACCATCAGATGAATATCTTTTAAATTCTGTATATTTATTATCATATGTATAAGTTGCATCATATACCCAATCCTTACTATCATCAACTTTAGTAAGTTTATCTCCTACTTCAATATTAGGTTCATTTTTAATGGATGATTCTTTCTTTTCAATTCTTATAGTATCTGTTGCAAATAAGGTGCATAATACTACTAATATTACTATGATTACGCCCATTAGTATAATGATTACTCCATTATTACTCCTTTTTATTTTTTCTTCACTCCTTTCTATTTTAATAGTAACATAAAATACTAAATTAATGTATTAATTTAAATATTTAGTTTTTTTTTTACAAATTGATGTAAAGAAAAAACCAGAGAAATAAATCTCTGATTTTCTTGATTATAATATAAGCTTAACGTTTTGAGAATTGAGGTGCACGACGAGCAGCTTTTAATCCTGGTTTCTTTCTTTCTTTTGCACGTGAATCT
>CAKPHZ010000026.1 GCA_934162265.1 uncultured Bacilli bacterium
GTGCATTTTCTTATGAAAATACACATTTTGGGTCGTAATGCACTTAATTGTGCACTTTATTTAGAATTCAACGAAAAAGAAAGATACAAAAAAATAGTTTTCCACAATTAAATTATCCCTTTGTTAATATAAAGAAAAAAGTAGTTAAATGCTTGTAAACTTTATAGAAAAAAAGAAATGAAGTTGCTATACTGTAAATGAGAATAGAAAAGGGAAAAGAAAAAGAAAGGAAAAAAAAGATGAAAAGACAAATTAAAGCCATGGAAAAAATGGGTAAAATTTTATTGATTCTAATGTTTTTATTTTCACAACTTTCTTTTCCGATAGAAGTTTTAGCTGATGAATTAAGTCAGGATGAAGAGACAACTATGGAAACAGAAAATCAAGAAGAAAATCAAAATATTGAATCAGAAGAAAAAGAAGAAGCCCCAACACAAGAAGAAAACAAAGTATCAGAAGAAGTTAATGAAAATACTTCTGATTATTCGGTAAGTACTCAACAAGAAACAAATGAAGAAAATCCAGTAACAGAACCAGAAACCAAAAGAGTAATAATTTCTATAAATAATAAAGAATTAGAAAATAATGAATATACATTGATGAGTAATGATGAGAATAAAACTCTTGAAATTTCTTACGGATATTCAGATGATTTACAAAAAGATACTGTTGATTTTAGTAACAAGTTATATGGAGATTATTCTTTTAACTATACTTTAGAGAATAACGAAGAAGTAAAATTTACCATTCATTATACTGGAAATAATGATGAAATTTTAAAAAAATATTTATCTTCAAATTTAAAGATTGAAGACGGAAAAATTATCGTTTATGGTAAAAAAGAAGGAATCAAACCAGAGGACTTTTTGAAAGAATTAAATTGGAATGAACTAAAAACAGATTACGAAGTAATAGATTATTCTTTAAATAGTCAAGAAGAGTTGATTAAAACAGGAGATATCTTATCAATTAAATTAGTTGCAAACCAAAATGCAACTGCTACAATTCACTATTCAATCCAACTACTAGGAGATTATAACAATGATGGCTTAGTAGATGAAAAAGATTCTGAATATATTATTGATGAAATACTAAATAATAATACAGAACAAAATTTTAATATTCTTGATGCTACAAATCCAGTATTCAAAACAGGATTATGGGAAAATAATGCAACAGCAAAAGATGAATTAGAAAATTCTCTTGTTACAAAAGAAGAAACTTATGTAGGAGAAGAATTAGTTGTAAAATATTATCTTAACGGTTTTAAAGAAGATAAACTAACTGGTATTGAAGGAACAATTAATTATAATAAAGATTTATTAGAATTAATGAACGTAGAAGCCGATGGTATCTATGGAGGAGTAAATGGTAATAATCATTTTGCATATTTATTAGATGATTATTCTTCTGAAAATGCCTTCATGATTTTAACATTCAAAGTACTAAAAAAAGGAGAGGCTAATATCTCAATTGATGATATTAAAGCATCAAATGGTGTAGAAGTAAATCTAAATGATAGTATTTCAACAACAGTAAAAATTAGTGAATATGGAAAAGGTGGAGATGTTGATCAAACACAAAATCAAGTAACAACTTCACAAACAACAACTACAGAACCAACCGTTCAAACTGTAAGTCTAGTAGCAACCCCTACAACTACCGTAACAGCAAGAACAATTAAATTATCTAGTGATAATCTAATTAAAAGTTTAAAGATTAAAGGTTACAGTATCGATTTTGATCCAAATAAATTAGAATATTCAATCAAAGTAAAGAATAATGTAAAATCATTAGATTTAGAAGTAATTTTAAATGATGAAAATGCTAGCTACGAAATAAGCGGAAATCAAAACTTTAAAGTAGGAGAAAATACAGTAACAATAAAAGTAACAGCAGAAGATGGTAGTGAAAGAACTTATACACTTAAAGTAACAAAAGAAAAAGCAAAAGATACAGAAGAAACAGAAGAAAAAAGTTCTTCAAAAACAATTATCATTATTTTAATTATTCTAGTAATTATTGGTTTAATTTATGTAATCTTTAAAGATGATGAAGAAGATAATAAAGAAAGTAAGAAATAAAATTACTTTCTTTATTTCTTTAGAAATCTTAGGATAGAAAAATGTTATTTTATCAACTTACAAAAAAGTGTAAAGAATAGAGTTTAATGTTATTTTTTGTTTCAAGAAAAAATGGAACTAATTGACAAAATATCAAAATAGTATATAATGAAAATAAGAGGTGGTTTATCATGATAGAGTATGCCAATGAGTCAGTTATCAAATTATTAAAGCAGTACGATATGTTTTCTAAAAGTTTAAAATATACATCTGATTTAAAACAAAAAAATGATATCTGCGATGAAATGACGAAAATAATTCAAAGTGTATTAGAAATCACAAATGCAATTTATGAAGAAAAATTCAAAAAGGTAGAAAAACGATCAGTATATTTAATGAGTGAAGAAAGAACAAGACTTTTAGAATTAATTAATTTAATAAATGAGCGTAGAGCATATGTTAATAATCAAGTTGTAAGTAACAAAGAATTAACTGGTATTGGTATAGATGTACAAACCATTCTAGGAGAAGAAAAATTAGAAGAGTACAAGCAACAAGTTAAAATTATCGAAAGATACAAAAATAACATTAAATTAGAAGGAATTTTAAAAGAAGAAATTAAAAGCTTAGACAGCAGCATAAAAAAAGCAAATGATAAAATTAAAAATAATGAAAACTTAAATAGTCAATTAGAAGAAAGAATGACCCATCTTCTAGAAAATGCCTTTAAAAAGCTTTCTTTATATGAACTAAAAGAAAGAAAAAAAGAAATTGACCTAGCTTACACAGAATTAGGCTATTCCTTAGAAAAAGCTAAGGAAAATGCCAAAATAGCCCGTCGAGATTGTTCAGAAGAAATCATCCTTGAATGTGATAACATGCTAGCTTCTATTACATTAGAATATGAGCGTTATAAAGAAAAAAAGTTAATCTTAAATTTAATCGATATCTACAAAAGACCAGTTAGTAATTATCAAGAAATATTAAATAAAAGAGAAGAAATGAATAATATTTTAATGAATATTACAAGCAGTGATTTATATGCAATGGTAGGAACAGAATTAAATAAAGAATATGCAACAATAAAATTAGAGCAACAAGATGTAGCAACTCTAAAAAGTTTGGTAGAAGAAAAAGATATTAAAAGTAGCAATCTAGAAGATATTATAGAAGAAAATAACAGCAAAGAATTAAAAGGATTACTTGCAAATCTACTAGAAAATGAAAAAAAATATCAAGAAAAGCTTTTGCAAGAAAAACAAAAGCAAGAACAAGAAAGATTAGAACAAGAAAGACTTGAAGAAGAAAAAAGACAAAAAGAAATTGCTAGAAGACAACAAGCACTAGAAGAAGAAAGAAAAAAAGAAATTGAAAGAAGAACAAAAGAATTATTAGTAGAAAAAAAGAATCCAATCTTAAACTCTACAAGAGAAAATATACATGAGGAACATTCTAAAGAAGTACTTTCCTCATCAATAAAGAGTGCAGAATCAATGAATAATTCTCGAGAAATCAAAAGAAAACCACTTCAAAACAGAACAACAAGAGCAACTTCATCTCGAACAACATCAACTTATTCAATGCCTTGTGGTCAAGAAAGTAACAAATCAAAAATAGATGACTTAAGACAAAAAAGAAATCAAAATTTAAAAAATATATCCGAAAAACCTATTCGCTCACAACAGAGAGCAGAAGATTTTTTTAGTGCACCTTCTCAAAAGAAAAACGTAATTGATGAAGGAATTCCAGTAATAAGAAATAAGAATTTAGATAATCAAGTAGTAACTTCAAAAAAAGTTGAAGAGGATAAAAAAGTATTTCCAGATGTTTCACTAGAAAAGAAAGAAAATATTTTCCCAAGTTTCCCAGAAATAAACAAAACAAATTCATTTTTTGATGAAGATGAATTTAAAGATTTAAGTAATTATATGGAAGACAACAAAAAAAATAGTTGGTTTTAAAACTGAATAAGAAGAGGTGAAATTATGCAAGATTGTGCTAGTAGTAATAAGATAAAAGAAAATAAGTATAAGATACTAAGGATGAGTTTATTATTGGGAAGAGGAGAAAATCAAGAAGAAACTTTAACAAATTTTGAAGAAGCTGCTCGTGACATTGATACAATGAATGATGAAATTTACCTTAACGATTTAGAAGGAAAATTTTATGATACCTTAACTTTAGAAGAAGAAGAAAAAAAATTATCAGTTTTAGTAGACTACATTGGAGGAAGAGTTGAGCAAAGAATATCTCTATTAAGTGACTTTTCTAATGTAACAGGATATGATTTAACAAATTTACCACCAATAAAATACTATGACAAATTAGATGGATATAAAGAAAGACTAAAGTATATTAGAGAGTATTTAAGTAATATAGAAGGAATCAAAAATCTTGACAAAGAGATTAATGATGCTGAAAAAAAATTAAAAGAAGCTTATTTAAACAAAGCAACAGCAGAAGACTATAATAGTCGCAATGAAGAAATATTACTAAATAAATTTGAAAATTTATTCAAATCTACTGCTTTAAAAGATATTACAGAAGAAAATGTTAACGAAAAAGTAGAAGAAGCATCATCATTAACAGAAGAAAGTAAAAAATCTTTAGATATTTTTAATAAATCATTTGCTACTCTAACAGGTTCTGGAATTAGCTATGAAGAAGAAGAAGAATATAAATCATATGTAGAAAATGCCAAAGAAGTATACTACATGAACAAAGAGCAAGAATATATCTTGAAAATTTATCAATATTTATTAAGAAGTCAAATTGAATATAATACCATTTTAGAAAAAAGAGAAGCAATTAATCAATTATTGTATGAAAGAATGGAATTAAGAAAAGACTTAAAAGTAAAAGAACCTGATGCTTTAAATAATTTATATGACTTATTAGAAAGACAATTTGAAGACATTAAACATCAAAAAGATAATATTGAATTAATTGACAGTCTAACAGAAAATATCAAAAAATATAAAGAAGCCTTGAATGAATTAGAAGTCGATAATCAAAAAGTAGAAATCCTAGCATTATTAAGAGAATTTTGCTTAATTGATACTTACAATGAAGATGTTTCAAAGAAAGAAGAGCAACCTCAACAAATTAGCACCCCAGAAGAATCAATAACTTCTTCTGAGACTTCTCTAAACAGTGAAGCTTTAGATAAAAAAGAAGAAATGCCAAAAGAGGTAGAAGTAAAAGAACCAGAACATAAAAATTCAGATATTTTTAACAATATCAAACAAGTAGTTACTCAACAACCAACAATTCCAGCTACAAATATAGAAGAACCAAAGGAAAAACCTTTGGATAATGAAATTGTAAAAGTAGAACCTGCTGAACATATTGATATAGAATATATTCAATCAAAGGCTAGCAAAGTAATGCAAAGAGTAGGAGAAATGTTAGGAATAAAAACAAAAGATAGCAAAATTGTTAGCTTTGAAGAAAAAAATCCTTCTCCAATACCAGCAAAAGAAGAAGTAAGGCAAGAAAATAAAATAACAGAGAAGCCTCTACCAAAAGTAGAAAATCCACTATTTAGCAATAATATTTCTGCTTCTATGGAACAACCAAAGGTAGACGCAGCAACTTCGGAAGATAAATTCAAATTCCCTGAAAACAATAATACAAACAATGACTTTTGGTTTTCAAGTGATACACCTGATGCTCTAAAAGAATTACCGGATTTAGATGTTTCAGAAAATAAAGATCTATTTGCTAATAATTTTACTCCAAGCTTAGAATTTCCAGATTTAAACCTAAACTTTGGACCTAACAGCAAGGAGGAAAATGAATGAAAATAGAGATAAATAAAATTATTACCTTAGGAAATAATGAAAGATATTTAGTAATTTCTCATGTCACTCATCGACAAAAAGAATATTATTACATAGCAGAATTAGATGAAAGTGAAAAAGACATCAAAGATAATTATAAAATAATGGAATTATCTGAAGAAAATGGGAAATCGTTATTAAATGAAGTAGTAGGAGAAACAAATTTAAAAACAATATTACCATTATTTGTAAACGATATTGTGAAATAATACCAAATCTATGGATATTATTTCTTTTTTTTGATATAATCTACTAAGAATGTGAGGTAGAAAAATGAAGAAAGTTGTAGTAATTGGTGGAGGAACAGGACAGTCAACTCTTCTAAAAGGATTAAAACTATTTCCCATTGAAATTAGTGCAGTAGTATCAGTTTGTGATGATGGAAGAAGCACAGGGAGATTAAGAAAAGAATTTGATACTTTTGCTGTTGGAGACATTCGCCAAGTAATTATATCTTTATCAGAAACAGAACCATTATTTGAAGAATTATTAAATTATCGTTTTAATACAACTAGTGATTTAAATGGTCATGCCGTGGGAAATCTTCTCCTAACAGCATTAGCCAATATTACAGGAAACATGCAAGAAGGAATTGAAACTATAGGTAAAGTCTTAAAATTGAAAGGAAAAGTTTTACCATTTACTTTTGATAGCCCAGTATTAATAGGAAAAATGAAAGATGGAAGTATCGTTGTTGGAGAACATAACATCACGCAAAGTGAGCAAGCAGTAGAAAGCGTCTATTATGAGCATGAAATAAAAGTAAATCCAAGCGTAATAAAAGCAATAAAAGAAGCGGATTTAATTTTACTTAGTATGGGAAGCTTATACACAAGTATCATTCCAGATTTATTAAGCAAAGAATTAATTCAAACAATAGATAATAGTAAAGCCCAAATTATGTATATTTGTAATATGATGACACAACCAGGAGAAACAGATGATTTTAAAGCAAGTGACCACGTAAATGTACTAAATAGTTATCTAGGAAAAAAGAAAATCTCTACAGTCATAGCAAATCATGGTCAAATACCAGAAGAAATGATTAAAAAATATTGGAAAAAAGAACAAAAAAGTCCCGTTTTATTAGATAAAGAAAATTTAAAAAATGTAAAATTAATCGATAAAGATTATGTTGCTGTTGTAGATAATGTTATTCGCTACCAACCAGATAAACTAGCTCTTGATATTTATGGATATCTAATTGAAGAGGAAGAGAACTAATGTCATTTACAGCAAATATTAAAGAAGAAGTAACAAGACTAGAAGGAAATGTCCTAGAATATTTAGCTGAATTATCTTGTATTATTAGAAATAATGCTACAATAAAAGAAGAAATTATCATTACAGTAGAAAATAATGCTGTAGCAAGAAGAATATTCAAATTAATCAAAAGTATCTATGATGTTACTCCCGTAATTACTGTCCGAAAAAGATATAACTTTAACACTAATCTAAGTTATATCTTGAAAATAAAACAGAAAAAAGAATTAATTCTAAAAGACTTATCCATTATCATTGATGGGGTTTATCAAAATATCCCTAAAAGCTATTTGATCAATGATGAAGAATGCTTAAGAGCATACTTAAGAGGATTATTTATCTCAACAGGAAGCATCAATGATCCTAAAACATCAAGATATCATCTTGAATTTATTGTAGATAATAAAGAATATGCCCTATTTCTAGTAGAATTATTAAATAGATTTCGATTAAATAGCAAAATGATTAGTAGAGAAAAAAATTATATGGTCTATATTAAGGAAGCAGAAAAAATCTCTGACTTCCTAAGAATTATTAATGCTTATCAAGCAGTAATGTATTTTGAAGATATTAGAATTTATAGAGATCATAAAAATATGACTAATCGCTTAAATAACTGTGAACAAGCAAATATTGACAAAATATTTTTAACTGCAGCCAAACAATTAAAAGATATTGAAAAATTGAAAGAGTATGATTTATTAGATGTCTTAGATGAAAAATTAAAAGAAGTAGTAGAATATAGACAAAAGTATCCTGAAAGTTCTTTACAAGAATTAAGTGAAATCATGAGTAATGAACTTGAATACAGCATATCAAAATCAGGATTAAATCATCGTTTTCGAAAAATAAAAGAAATGATAAAAAGAATTGAAGATAACCAGGAAGAAAAAAATGTAGATTAATTTTTTCTTCTTTTTTGTATATTCCACTCTCTAGTCAGCATATTTTTAAATAGAGGAGGAAGACTATGGAAAAAGCTTACATGGGAATTGATATTGGATCTATTTCCACAAAAGGAGTAATTATCAATCAAGAAAATCAAATATTAGCAAGTGAGTACTTACTTACTGAAGGAAATCCTATTCAAGCAGTAAAAAGACTAATCAGTATTTTAAAACAAAAATTAAACCATAAAAAATATCAAGTGGTATCGATTGGAACTACAGGCTCAGCGAGAAAACTAATTGGTGTAATATTAGGAGCAAGCGTAATAAAAAATGAAATTACCGCACATGCCATCGGAACAACTTCTATTTATCCTGATGTCAGAACCATTTTCGAAATAGGGGGACAAGATTCCAAAATTATTATCTTAAGAAACGGAATTGTTGTAGATTATGCAATGAACACCCTATGCGCTGCAGGAACAGGTTCTTTTTTAAGCTCTCAGTCAAGAAGATTAGGCGTAGATGTGAAAGACTTTGGAAAAATTGCCTTAACAAGCAAAAATCCCACCTTAATAGCCGCACGATGCACAGTATTTGCAGAATCAGATTTAGTACATAAAGCACAAATCGGTTGCAAAAAAGAAGATTTAATCGCTGGACTCTGTAAAAGTGTTGCAGACAACTACTTAAACAATGTTGGAAAAGGGAAAAAAATTATCGGGCCAATTGTCTTTCAAGGAGGGGTTAGTAAAAATATTGGGGTCTTAAAAGCTTTCGAAGAACTAACGGGTCAAAAAATATTAGTAGATAAAAATTCTCACTTAATGGGGGCTTTAGGAGTAGCAATTCTAGCCAAAAAATCAGGCAAAGAAACACCTTTTTCTTTTGATATTGAAGATGTAACCTTTGAAACAAAAGGAAGAAACTGTCATGGATGTGCAAATCACTGCGAGATTATCTATGTAAAAAGAAATGACAAGATTATTGATGCTTGGGGGAATCGATGCGAGAAAGGTCAAATCAAAATAACAGCATAATCCAAATTCACCCAAGTTTTTACATTATAGCACTAGGCTTTGTCTTAACAGGATATTATTTAAATTTAATTATCTTTACCTCTCTAATTCTCTTTCACGAATTTGGCCATTTCACTGCTGCTAAACTCTGTCAGGCAAAAGTAAAAAAAATCGTGATTTATCCCTATGGCGGAAAAACAATTTTAGAAGATTATCTTAACAGAGATATTTATCAAGAAATATTCATTGCCTCATCAGGTGTTATTTTTCAATTTATCTACTATTTATTTATTTGTTTTTTGCACCAAAAATACTTCATTAGAACCTATACTATGAATTTATTTACGCTATATAATAGTCAGATGATTTTTTTTAACTTACTACCTATCTATCCATTAGATGGAGGAAAAATCTTAAATATGTTACTATGTATTACCTTTCCCTATAAATTAGCAAATCTTTTAACCATTACAGTATCTCTTGCAAATATTATTCTATTATTTACTATTCATATTTATCAATATAATTATTCTAATTTAATGATTGGCTTAATTCTTCTTTATTATTTATATCTTTTTTACCAAAAAAGAAAATACTTATATCAAAAATTTTTATTAGAAAGATACTTATACCATCTCAATTATCCAAAATTAAAAATAATAAAAAATATCAACCAAATGTATAAAAATAAAAGTCATCTAATTTATCATCATAAAAAATATCAAGAAGAAGCTAACGTTCTAAATCAGTATTTTAAAAATAAAAATAAACGCTCTATACAATAAAAAAATTTTTTGCTATAATATTATTAGAATAGGAGCGTGTAAAAATGGGAAATCAAATTCAAATATTAGGACTTATTATAATGTTTTTGTTAATGGTATTTTATTGGATAGGGAAAGAAAAACAACCAACAAAACCAAATGCTTACCAATATTTATTAGTTGTTACTTATCTTTTAACATTAGTAGATATCATCAATTTAATCGCCTCATCCATAACAACAAACACAATTATTTATCAAAAACTATATCTCTCTCTTGTCTTAGGAGGTAGCTTAACTGTATTATTTTACATTATTGCCAGAAATATTAAAGAAAAATACTGTATGCAATCTAGCTTAGCAGAAAAAAAATATTCTCTTTTAAAAGTAGGCTACTTTCTCTTATTCTTCTTTCATACCTTAATAATATTTATCCTCCCTTCTTTAACCATAAATCCAATAGGAACAACCACATTCATTATATTAGGCATCTATTTTATATTAACCATTCTTTCCATAATCACATCTGCAAAAACTCTAAATCCTAAAACGACATTTCATTTTTGGATGATTACAATCATTGAAGCAATTACTTTAGTTTTACAGTATTATTTAAATAATATGCTTTTTCTTACCGTTGGAAATATTGTTATTGCCTTCTACCTATATCTAACACTAGAAAATATGGGAATAGAAGAACTTGAAAGCTTACGTATCGAAAATACTTATAACAAAGAACAAAATATCGATAAAGTTTCTTTCTTGAAAAATATTTCTCATGAAATCAGAACGCCAATTAATACTATAGACGGTTTTAGCCAAATCATTATGGAAACAGAAGATATAGAAGAAATTAAAAAAGATGTTGCAGACATTAGAATAGCTTCTCGAGATTTAATTGATGTAATCAATGGAATGATTGATTTATCTATTATTGAATCAGGAGACTTAGAGATTATTCCAGAAAACTACAACATCTATGATGTTCTAGATAGCATTATTGAAATAACTAAATCAAAATTAAGAGAAAAAGATGTTGAATTAAAAGTAGAAATAGAAAAAAATATCCCAGAAGTATTATGGGGAGACTCAGAAAGAATTAGTCAAATCATTTTAAATTTACTAAAGAATGCTATTAAATATACTGAAAAAGGACAAATTACATTAAGAGTAAATAGAATTAAATCAGAAAATATTTGTCGTTTAAAGATTGAAGTAGCAAATATGGGAAGAATTTTAAAAGAAGAAGAAATTAAAAATATTTTTAATACAGAAAAAGAAATCAATCAAAGTAATTTAAATTTATCCGTTGCAAAATATCTAATCGAAAAAATGGGAGGAAGCTTAGAAGTAAGCGATAATCAAACAAAAGAGTCTTGTTTTACCGCAACATTAGATCAAAAAATTATTAGTGAAAAACAAAATAGTTCTTCAAAAAGAGAAAAAATCTTGAGACCCTTTAAAGCACCAGGGAAAAATATTTTAATTGTAGATGACAACAAACTAAACTTAAAAGTAGCTGCAAGATTACTTAATCCATATGATGTTAATATTACAGAAGCAGGAAGTGGACAAGAATGTTTAGATATCTTGGAACAAAATCATGATTTTGATTTAATCTTAATGGATGATTTAATGCCTGGATTAAGTGGAACAGAAACCATGACATTAATCAAGAAAATAGAAAGAATAGACGGATACTATATTCCAATCGTAGCAGTAACAGCAAATGCTACATCAGGTCAAAAAGAAAAATACTTAGAAAATGGCTTCGATGATTACTTATCCAAACCAATTAATCGCTATGAATTGGATAGTATCATGAAAAAGTATTTAAAAGGAAATTTGTCGAAATAATTGACTAAATTTCTTTTTTCTTTTATAATGATAATAGGTGGTAAGATGAAAAAATACAAAGTTTTTTTATTATCGTTAATGAGTTTTTTTATTCTTTGTAATGGAGTAAAAGCAACGACATTAAGAGATTTATATAATGATTTATCAGCATTAGAAAAAAGTTATGCAGCTGCTCAGAAAAAGGCTAATATGACTCAGGCAGAAATGAATAATGTAAAAGCAAGCATTGCTAGTACAGAAGCAGAAATTAGACAAGCACAACAAGATATTGTTCAAGCAGAAAGTGATATTGTAAAAAGTGAAAAAGATATTGCTGCCAAAAAAGAAGAAACTAATCAAATGTTACTTTATTTACAATTAACAAGTAGTAAGGGTAATAGTATGTTAGATTATGTCTTTGAAGCAGATGATTATACAGACTTTATTTATCGATATTCTGTTGTTACTCAAATGACAGATTATAATCAAGGTTTAGTAGATGAATTAAATAATTTAATTAAAAGTCTAAATTCTAAAAAAGAAACATTAGCAATTAAACAAAATGATTTAGCAAAGAAAAAAAATGATTTACAAGCAAAATACTTAATCGTTCAAGCACAATATAAAGATGATCAAGATGACGGAATGAAAGTATCTGACCAAATTGCTCAAAAGAAAAAACAAATTAATTCTTTAAAATCTATCTGTAAAATGGATCAAGATATCAATACTTGTAATGGAATATCTGCTGTTGATGGTTGGGTATATCCACTTGCTAGATTTACACAAACTTCAAGTTATGCAGAGTCCAGAGGATCAGTAAGACATTATGCTGTAGATTTAGGAGTTGCCGAAGGAACAACAGTAAGAGCAGTAGCAAATGGCAAAGTTTTAGCAAGATATAGTAGTAGCTGTGGGGGATTAGTCATTCAAATTCAACACAATTATAATGGAAGTAGCTATGTATCGCTTTATATGCATATGATTGATGGGTATGTAAATGTAAATCAAAATGTTACAGCAGGACAACCAATTGGAACAAGTGGTGGGGGAGCAAAAGAAATTGCCAAATGGGGAGATAGATGTACAGAAGGACCACACTTACACTTTGCTATGGCAACAGGCGCAAGTACAATTGGAAAGTCTTCTCAAGCAGGTAGTACTTTCAATCCTGTAAGATTTTTCCCAGCAATGAAAGGTGAAAAAGCAAGTTACTATGGAAAATAAGAAAGTTAATAAATTAGTAAAGTAAACTGTAAACTTTACTAATTTTTCTTTACATCTAAAAAAAATATTTTATAATAAAATTGAAAGTAGGGAGAATATGAAGAATATAGAAATTTTAAAAAAAGCAAATATTGATGTAGATAAAGGAATAGAACTTCTTGGTGATATTGAAATGTATGATGAAACATTACAAGACTTTCTTGATGAATCAAAAGATAGAATGGAAAGAATACAAAAATCATTAGAAAAGGAAAATATGGAAAGTTACGCTATCGATGTTCATGCGATGAAGGGAGATGCGAATTATTTAGGTTTTACTAAATTAGCCGAACTTTCTCTAGCTCACCAATTAAAAAGTCAAGATAATGATATCAAGTACGTAAAAAGTCACTATGAAGAATTAATGAAGGAAATTTCTAGGATAATCGAAGCAGTAGAACAATACTTAAATAGTTAATCACATATTTTGTCAATCGACTGTAAAAAAAAGATAACTGTTTGTTGAATAGTTATTTTTTTTATTCTTTTGTGTTAAAATAATAAAGGAAATAGGAGGTATAGAATGAAAGAACAATGGAACGGCTTCAATGAAGGAGCATGGACAAAAGAAATCAATGTAGAAGATTTTATCAAAAGAAACTACAAAAAGTACGAAGGAGATGAAAGTTTCTTATCTCTTCCAACAGAAAAAACAAAAAAAGTATTAAAAGTATATAATGATATGTGTACAGAAGAAGTAAAAAAACATGTCATTGATATTGATACAGTCAATCCTGCAGGAATTAATGCTTTCAAACCTGGATATATTTGTGATGAAGATGATGTAATTGTTGGACTTCAGACAGATAAACTAGGAAAAAGAGCAATTGTTCCTAAAGGTGGAGTAAAAATGGTTTACCAAGAGTTAGAAGCATATGGTTATAAAATGGATCCAACTCTTGAACATTTTATTAAAGATACAAACTTAGTAAAAACACATAATGATGGTGTATTTGATGCTTACACTAGTGAAATAAGAAGAGCAAGACACAATAAGTTATTAACAGGACTTCCTGATGCTTATGGTCGTGGAAGAATAATTGGAGATTATCGAAGAATAGCTTTATATGGTATTGATTATTTAATGGAAGAAAAGAAAAATGATTGGGACAACATGAAAATTACTGAGATGGATGATGAAACAATCAGACTTCGTGAAGAAATCTCTATGCAGTATAGAGCATTAAATGAAATAAAAGAAATGGCTTTAAGTTATGGATTTGATATTTCTAAGCCAGCAACTAATGCTAAAGAAGCAGTACAATGGACTTATTTTGGTTACTTAGCTGCAATTAAAGAAAATAATGGAGCAGCAATGAGCTTAGGAAGAGTAGATGCTTTCTTTGATATCTATTTTGAAAGAGATTTTGAAAAAGGAATCTTAACAGAATCTGATGCTCAAGAAATCATTGATCAGTTTGTTATCAAATTAAGAGCAGCAAGACACTTAAGAACACCAGAATATGATGAATTATTCTCAGGAGATCCAACTTGGGTTACTTGTTCACTTGGTGGTATGACAAACGAAGGAGAAACTTTAGTCAATAAAACAAGTTTCCGTATCGTTCATACCCTAGAAAATCTAGAAAGTGCACCAGAACCAAACATGACAGTATTATGGGCAGAAAAATTACCAGAACCATGGAAAAAATATTGTGCAAAAATAAGTATTGCAACTGATTCCATTCAATATGAAAATGATGATATCATGCGTCCTGCAATGGGAGATGATTATGGAATTGCTTGTTGCGTTTCAGCAATGAGAATTGGAAAAGATATGCAATTCTTTGGAGCACGCTGTAACCTAGCAAAAACTCTATTATACGCAATTAACGGTGGTGTAGATGAAGTAAGAAGAGATTTAGTTATCCCTGGATTTGAAAAAATGACTGATGAAGTACTAGATTACGAAAAAGTAAAAACTGCATACTACAAAATGATGCATGAAGTAGCAAGAATTTATTCTGATGCTATGAATATCATTCACTACATGCACGATAAATATGCTTATGAAGCAGGACAAATGGCATTACATGATACCTATGTAAATCGCTTAATGGCCTATGGAGTAGCAGGATTTTCAGTAGCAGTAGATTCTTTATCAGCAATTAAATATGCGTGTGTTAAACCAATTAGAGATGAAGAAGGAATTACTGTTGATTTTGAAATAGAAGGAGATTTTCCAAAATTTGGAAATGATGATGATCGAGTAGATGAAATTGGAAAAGAAATTATTGAACAATTCTATAAAGAATTATCTCTTCATCACTGTTACAGAAATGCACACCCAACATTATCCATCTTAACGATAACTTCTAATGTAGTATATGGCTCAAATACTGGAGCAACTCCAGATGGAAGAAGGAAAGGTGTAGCATTTGCACCAGGAGCAAATCCAATGCATGGAAGAGATTCATCAGGCGCAATTGCTTCACTTAACTCAGTAGCAAAACTTGACTGGACAAATTGCTGCCGTGATGGAATATCCAATACTTTCTCTATCGTACCAGATTCATTAGGACATAGCGATAATGAAAGAATAGAGAATTTAGTATCATTACTGGATGGATATTTTATTCAAGGAGCACATCACTTAAATGTTAATGTATTAAATCGTGAAACATTAATTGATGCAATGAATAATCCAGATAAATACCCTCTACTTACGATTCGTGTTTCTGGTTATGCAGTTCGATTCAATAAACTTACAAGAAAGCAACAAGAGGAAGTAATCGCAAGAACTTTCCACGAGAAAATGTAATGCAAAAAGGTGCAGTTGACTCAATTGAAACTTTTGGATTAGTGGATGGTCCAGGAATTAGAACAGTCGTCTTCTTAAGTGGCTGTAAACTTCGATGTAAATATTGTCATAACCCAGAAATGTGGATAAGAGGAAAAGAAAATATCACCAGTGAAGAATTAGCAAAGCGAATTATCCGAAATAAACCTTACTTTAAAAGAAACAGTGGAGGAGTAACTTTCTCAGGAGGAGAACCACTCCTTCAAAGTAACTTTATCATTGAAGTAGCAAAAATTTTAAAAAAAGAAAATATCCATATTGCCTTAGATACAGCTGGAGTAGGAAATGGAAATTATCAAGAGATACTAAAGTATATTGATTTAGTAATTCTAGATATCAAATTTACAACCAAAGAAGGATATTTAGCCCTAACATCACATCCGATAGATGAATCATTAAAATTCATAGAAGAACTCAACAAAAGTGGAAAAAAAGTTTGGCTTAGGCAAGTTGTCGTTCCAGGACTAATGGATAACGAAAAATACTTACAACAATTAGCAGACACTTGTTTAAAAGTTAAAAATGTCGAAAGAATTGAATTTCTTCCTTACCATAAACTAGGCAGTGAAAAATATGAAAAACTAGGGATTCCGTATCCTTATAAAGATAAAGAAGAAATGGATAAAACAAAATGCCAAGAACTTTATCAACACTTTATGGAAATCTATAATAGAAAGAAGATACAACAGTGATTTACTCTTCTTTCGGTTCTTTGTCAAGTAGTGTTGGTGGAACCAAAAACTAATGATAAATGAACTTTGTGAGAGAGCTAAAATTTAGCTCTCTTTTGTTATTTATAAGGAAACTACGATTTTTGTGTATAACTGGTAGTTAATCGAATGGGTGCAATTATTTTGCACCCATTTT
>CAKPHZ010000027.1 GCA_934162265.1 uncultured Bacilli bacterium
AAAAGTGCATTTTCTTTTGAAAACACACTTTTATTACTTAATTGCACTTATTTGTGCACTTTAGATTGATTCAACGTTTTTTACATTTTAGTCTAATATCATCCTAAATAACATTATTTTAAATTTTCACAATCAACTTTTTATATCCAAAAAATCTAACCATTAAATTTATCACTCAAAACAACTTTATTACCATCACTGCTTTCCGAAAATTTAGTAAATTCAAGATATTTTCGATAATAACTTTCAATCACTTCTTTATTGAAAGGAAAATCTTTTTTTCTCACAATATCAATTAAACTTCCAAGTTCATAGCGTAAAATAAAATCTAAACGATTTGAATAATGCATTTGTTTTTTATGAAATTTATATTCCATACGATCTAGAATTTTAAAGCTACCGTTAGGAAAAACTCTCAAATCTAAATCATAATCAATATACTTTATAACATGTTCATCAATTAAAAAAGGAGTAGCAATATTACAATAGAAATAAATCCCATAATCTTTCAATTGACCAATAATATTAAACCATCTATCTTTAAAAAAGAATAAAATAGCCGGTTCTTTAGTATTCCAAACCTGTCCATCACTATCAACAACAGTTGTACAATTGTTTCCAAAAATCATAAAATCATCATGTATTTCCAAAAGAACAGCCTCATCCCATTGACGATGTAAATGTCCATTATGCTTATAACAATGTATCTCTAATTTATCACCTATCTTTATCCCATCCACCATCATTCACCTCCAACACACACCAATTATACACATTTTTCAAATAAAGTGCAATATTTCAAAATTTAAATTCACAAAAAATACAACTCAATTAAAAGAAGAAATAAAATACATAACGAAAAATAAAAAAATTATGCTATAATACTAATAGAAAGAATAGATAAAGGGAGTATGATAGAATGAAATTAATGCATTATCTCTTTGTAGGAATTATATTTACTACAAAAATACCTTACTACTGCGTAAAATATGCCATTATTGGTCTCATTACCACCATTAGTATCATTCCCAAATACGTCATTGATGGAATAAAATTCATCTTTTTGAAAAAAAATACTTCTAAAGAAAATAAAAAATTGGAAAAAAATTTTATTCCCATTATAATTACAACACTTTCCGTTACAACCTACCTTATTAGTATCTTCATCCTAACAAGATGGTATGTACAAAATGAAAGAACCAAAAAGTTTACAAATAGTATATACACCGCAAAAGAAGAAACAAACAAACAAACAAATAAAGATATCCCAAACCAATATCAAGACTTAACCAACAACATCAAACAAGAAAAAACAAGTACTAATCCCAATTACATAAACACTAACTTTATCAACGTAAACCTAAATTATTACATAAGCAAAAACAATGAAACTGTCGGTTGGATACAAGTAAATGGTACAAATATAAATTATCCCATTGTACAGCATGAAGATAATAACTTCTATCTAGAGCACGATTTTTATAAAAGAAAAACAAATATAGGATGGATTTTTGCAGATTATCGCGACGATATGGAAAACCTAAACAACAATACAATCATATATGGTCACAATTTAATTAACAGAACCATGTTCGGCTCCATCCCTTACATGTTAAATAAAAAATGGTTTAATAAAAAAAATAATCATTATATTAAATTATCTACTAAAAATTCAAACTCTATATGGGAAATTTTCTCTGTATATAAAATAGAACCAACAACAGATTATTTACAATCAGTATTCAATTCAATAGAAAATTATCAAAATTTTCTAGACATGCTAAAAAGCAGAAGTATAATAGATTTCAATATAGAACTAAGTTACACAGATAAAATAATAACATTATCAACCTGTGATGATACAGGAACAAAAAGAGTTGCAGTACATGCAAAATTAATTAAAATAGAAAACAAATAAAAAATTCATTTTTGATATTTCGCAGAATCACTTTTAAAACACTTCATTTCACTTCACTCCTAGTCAAGAGAATTTATAAAAGAAAAAGTTTCTCCAAATTTGAGGGGATCTAGAATAATTAGTTATACGTACATTTGGAGATACTGTACTTTTATGGTATTCCCTTCTATTATTTCTAAATATATTTGTTATTATCATTATTCGTGATTTCATATTTCTAAAATTTCTAAAACCAAATGATATTCTTTTTATTAGTTTACATGTATTATTATTTCTTTCCATTACTCTATTCGCTGCTTTCTCTGATTTTACCATTATTAGGCAATCATCAGCATAACGAACAAAGTTAAGTCCTCTTTTTTCTAATTCTTTATCAAGTTCATTAAGCATAATATTAGATAGTAAAGGTGATAAGTTGCCACCTTGTGGTGTTCCTTTCTTTGTCTCTTGTATGACACCCTTTTCCATCACCCCACTTTGTAAGAACTTCCTTATTAGGGATACAAGATTTCCATCCTTGATAGTTCTTCTTATTATTCCAATAAGTTTATCTTGATTAACTTCATCAAAGAACGATTGTAAGTCGATATCTACGCGTGTATTGGACTTTCACCAACTAGATATATGCCATGCACAGCACACCAAAAATCACATCTAAATTTTAGATGTGATTTTTATCATATTTTATTTCTTAAAACTTTTAAAACTAAATCACCTTAAAAAAAATTCAAATTAATATTAAGTAAATTTACAATGAATACTTTTTGCTGGGGCCACCGAATTTCGAAGAACCAATTAAAGTAAAATTAAAAGGATTGTCTCCCGTAAGTTACAGATTGCAATCCTCTAATTAAAAACTATTTATAAACTGTCCAACTTTTGGGGTTCAGTTCAAATATCATTCAACACTCTATCAAATCAAAATATTATTTTTTTGACTTGTTTTTAATTTCTTTAACTAAATCATAAGTAATAATATCATTAGAAACATCTATTAATTCATCAACGTGATCAGAATTATTAGAAATATAATCCGAATCAACTGCATCTCCATTAACTGAATAAAATTCTCCATTTTGACCATTATAATAAATCTTATTTGTAACATAGGAAGAATCAATAAAAGCAACCGTATTATCATCACCAGAATTTCCTAATACATCATGGCCTAATTGAAAACGACTATTTTCAACACCAAATAAATTAGCTAAAATAGGATAAGCATCTATCATACCAGTAGCAGTAGAAACTTTTTTTGTTACTTTTTTATCTTTTGTCCAAATAATAAATGGAACTTTTTTATCTAATTTATACTGATAATCATTATAATCAATATATCCTTCATCTCCTTCTTCTTTAAGAGAATCTGTATATGGATCATAATTATACATTAAATTATAATTTTTCTTACTTATTCTAGCATCATGATCACCATAAATAACAATAACAGTATTATCAAGCAATCCAGCAGTATCCATATCATTAATAAATTGCTCAAAAGCTTGATCCATATAATGAACAGAACGGAAATAATCACCAAGTGTTGTACCATTCAAATAATCTCTCACAACTTCTTGGCCATCAATTTCCACCTTCCAAGTTGTGTCATATTCATCCATTAATTTCAAATCACTCCATGGAGTATGATTAGTCAATGTTATTAAAGTTCCATAAAAAGGCATTCCACTTTTTGAAATTTCTTGAATCTTAGGAACTGCTTGCTTAAAAAATGATTTATCGCTAAGACCAAGACCAATAGTTTCATCAATTTTAAACGAACTTTTACTATAAAATTTATCATATCCCATATTTTTGTGCATTGTAGATCTATTCCAAAAGTCCCCAGTATTTCCATGCATACTAAAAGTATAATATCCCTTTTTTTTGAAAGATTTTTGAATTGTCTCATATTGCCTATCAAAATAATTAACAAAAACAGTTCCATTAGATGAAGGCATCAATGAAGTACTAAAAGTAAATTCAGCATCACTACTTGTACCAACACCAACTTCAGAATAATAATTATCAAAATAAATTCCTTCACTAGCTAACCGATTTAAAGTAGGAGCGACCTCTACCCCATTAAAAGAACGATTTAACGCAACAGTTTGCAAACTTTCAGCATGAATAACAATTACATTTTTTCCTTCAAAAATGTTACTATACTGATTTTTTGTTTCATTAGAAGAATTAGAAAAATAATAATCTGTCACTTTTTTTAAAGCCTTATCATGTCCAAATAAATTATTAATCTTTGGTTCTAAACTTTGAAAAATATCATTTATTTGATAAGTGTAAACTCCAAAACTAGAAACCACAGACTCCCTATTCCACATCTTACCAAACCTACTCCATTCAGTAGGAGTAACGGTCAATCCCGTTAAAAATAAAACAAGAACTCCAGTGACAAAAAGATTAATAAAAGAAAATTTGCGATCAACATTACCTTCACTTTTCTTAGAAATAGATTTTTTCTTTTTTTCCTTCATATAATAAAAATATACAAAAATAGGTTGCCATAAATACAACAAATCTGTCAATTTCAACACTTTTTTAACCACAGCATCTCCAACATCAACAACAAATGCAGAAGTAGCAAGTAAAGAAATTGAAGCAAAAGAATCATAATAAGTATAATAAACAGAGTGAATAATTAAAACTATAGTTGTAAAAATAGATAAACCTACTAAATATTTTTTTTGACTCTTTTCTTTCTTAAACAAAAACATAAGAGAAGAAAAAATTAAAATCATCCCAAAATCCATAAATAAGGGTTTCAAATAAACAAAATTACCAACAGTAATAATACGAAGTAACAAAGTATTCAACAAAGATGTTATAATAAAACAAAAAAGCAATGGCACCTTCTGAAAAAAGACAACATAATGTTCTTTAAAAAATTTTTTGACTCGTTCTAATTTTTTGAAAATATTTTTCTTAGAAAAATTTAGTTTCTTCATTTACATCCTTCTTTCCTCGTGAACAAATTATAACACTAGATTTACTTTTTTGCAACTTACAGAAATTTACTAAATCAGAAATCAAAATAAGTATTTTAAAATACCAAAAAATTAAAATAGGAAAAAATTTTATCTAACACACATAATAATATGTATGCTATACTTTAATAAAACAAACGAAAGAAGGATTTTCATGAATAGTAAAAAAGAAATTATCGGAATTATCGGAGAATATAACCCCATCCATCTAGGACATATCTATCAAATAAATGAAATAAAAAAGAAATATCCAAATTCTTTAATTATTCTCATCACTAACACCAGTTTCACAGAAAGAGGAGATGTTTCTATTTTAAATAAATGGAACAAAGCAAAAATAAGTTTAGAAAACAATATTGATCTTGTTGTAGAGTTGCCATTCCCCTATGCCACCCAATCTGCAGATATATTTGCTAATGGAGCTTTAAAAATTTTAAACTACTTAAAAATAAATATTCTAGCATTCGGAAGTGAATCAAATCAAATAGAAAAATTATCAACCATCGCAAAAACACAACTCATGAATAAAAACTATCAAAAAAAAGTAAAAGACTATTTAAAAACAGGAATTAACTATCCAACAGCCTTAAGTAAAGCACTTGAGGATATTTTAGGATACACCATTTCTGAACCAAATGATTTATTAGGAATCTCATACATAAAAGAAATCATAAAAAATAACTATTTAATTACTCCCATAACAATAAAAAGAATCGGTTCCTACCATGAAACAGAAACAGCAACAAATATTGCCAGCGCTTCTTTGATTCGAAAAAAAATCCAAGAAAATCAGTCAATTTCCCAATATATTCCAAATAATACAGAGAAATACTTGTACAAAAATTTAACTTTAGAAAATTATTTTCCTTATCTAAAATATAAAATAATACTAGAAAAAGACTTATCCATTTATCAAACAGTAGATGAAGGAATTGAAAATAGATTGAAAAAGGAAATACTTAATGCAAATAGTTGGAAAGAACTAATTGAAAAAGTAAAAACCAAACGCTATACCTATAACAAAATAAATCGTATGTTAGTACACATTTTAACATCATTTACCAAGGAAGAAGCAAAAAAAATCGAAATTGATTATATAAAAATACTAGGTTTTAATACATCTGGAAGAAATTACTTAAATCAATTAAAAAAAGAAATTAAAATTCCTATCATTACTTCTTATCAAAAAAATTTTTCTCAAACATTAGATTTAGAACATAGAGCATCATCTATTTATTACCTTCCAATTAACCAAAAACTTATTTTAAATGAATATAATAAAAAACCAATCATAAAAAATTAGAAAACAACTTATCAAAATCTCCTTTATTACCATTCAAAAAAACATTACTTAAAATATCAAAAGAATACTTTTCAAAACTCTGTCCATAATTTTTTACCCAAATAGTAAAAATATTAATCCTATCCATTTCTTTTTTTAAAACATAAAATTTTGAATTGTCTTTCTTTAAACGAAAAATAAAACGATAAAAGACATTAGAAACATATAAATCAAAAATTATACTATCTGTAACTATTGAAATATTATATTCCGAAACAAATTGAAAAGAAAAAATGTTTCTTAAAAATTTTCTTTGATTTTCTAAATCTAAATGATTAAATAACATCAAAAAATAAGTAGCATTCCTCATTAAAAATACCTCCATTAGATATAAAAAAGAATACTTATTTAGTATTAAGAAGTCAATCAACAAAAAGCAAATGTAGCATATATGGTTACATTTGCTTTTACCATTTACACAACAGTGTAAATCTAAATATTAAAATAAATTCTGAATAATCAATAGTGCATTACTACTATTAATAGCAATATGATATAAAAGATAGCCTAATAAAATCCCGACAAGAAAACATATTAACAAAATAACTACACCAACAGCAACTGACAATGTTTCCTCATTTTCTATTTTTTCATCAGCAATTGCCTCTTCCTTATCTAAAACTTCATCATATGTATCATTTTTTAATCCCTTAGAAGAAATTTTTCTTTTTCTAATTTTAAAATTATTTTCTTCAAATTTTAAAGATTCTTTGTTTTCGGATTTAAGTTTTCTACTTTTTATCTTCACCTTTTTTTCATTTTGACTTACTTTTTGTTGCTTTTTTTCTCCTGCTCTAGGTAATCCTTCAAAAGAAATTGCTCCTTTTTTCACAGCATTCTTCTTATTTAAAACTTCCTTATCAAAAGAAATATTTAATTTTTTCCCCTTTAACTTCTCTCCCACTTTTCCAACTCCTCTACTATAATCTATATTATATCACTAATTCTAAAAATTCCAAATTTTTTAAACTAAGTTTTATAATAAAATTATAAATTTTACATTTTATAAAATCATTAAGTAAAATATCAAAATCTATTCAAAAATCAAAGCAACAAAAACTTCATCTATTATTATTCATCGCTTAATTTCTGATAATATTTATACCTTTTCATTGCATTATTCTTCTGATCAGCTAAAATAGCATCAGCCTCCTCAGGGTTAATTCTTTTTAAATTCAAATAACGATTTTCTCCTTCTAAAAAAGTATCATATAAAGAGAAATCTACTTTTTTACTATCTAGATAAAATTTTTCCTTCTCTGGAGAATATCTAAATATTGGGAAATATCCGCATTCTGTTGCCAAATGACTATCAACCAAACTATATTCCATTCCCTTTTTGATTCCATGCTCAATACAAGGAGAATAAGCAATAACAATACTAGGGCCATTATGTTCATCAGCTTCTTTTAATACACGCAAATATTGCTCTTTATCATAGCCAATATTAACACAAGCAACATAACAATTAGGATAACACATAGCAATCCTTGCCAAATCTTTTTTATAACTTTGTTTTCCATGAGAGGCAAATTGAGCAACAGCACCTTTATTACTAGATTTAGATGCCTGACCTCCTGTATTAGAATATACCTCTGTATCTAAAACTAAAATATTAATATTATCATTTCTAGAAATCACATGATCAATACCACTGTATCCAATATCATAAGCAAAGCCATCACCCCCAACAATCCACATACTATTAGGAACAATATAGCTAGCATATTTCTTTAATTCTTTATGTTTATCAAAATCAATATTAGACAAAACCTCACGACAAACATCTGCATTATTAAAATTATCTAACCATTTTGTAAATAATTCTCTATCTTTATTCAAATTATCTTTCATATATTGATAGATTTTTCTTCTTGAAACTTCGATTCCTTTATAAATACCAAGACCAAATTCAGCATTATCCTCAAACAAACTATTCGCCCAAGCTATTTTATAAGGAAACGAAGGAACACTAGCCCCATAAATAGAAGAACACCCCGTCGCATTAGCAATCATTAATCTTTCTTGAAAAAATTGTGTTAAATTTTTTAAATAAGCTGTTTCACCACAACCAGCACAACTACCACTAAACTCAAATTTTGGAGCAATAAATCCGGTATTTTTAACATTCATTACATTCTTTTTAAAACTACCATTAATATTATTTTCAACTAAATAATCAAAATCATCTTGACTAAATTTATCTCTATCATAAGGAACCATCTCTATAGCTTTACTACCCAATTTACCACGACACGTTTGATAGCATAATCCACAACCAGTACAATCTTTATAAGATACACCAATAGCATATTTTGCATCTTTTGGAAAAATAGAATCAACAGCATTTACTTCATTATCATTCTTGTCCAATAAAAATGGTCTAATTACTCCATGAGGACAAACAAAAGCACATTGATTACATTGAAGACATTTATCACTATTCCAACAAGGAACTCTATCTGCAATATCTCTCTTTTCCCTCCAAGTATTACCCCCTTCAAAAACACCATTCGCTTTATCAACAAAAGAACTAACTGGTAAATCATCACCCTTCAAGCGCCGAATAACCTCTTCATCAGACAAATTTTCATCATCAAAATAAACTAAATTTTTCCATTTCTTATCAACATTTATTTCTTTCAATTCAGAAAGTGCCATATCAACTACTCTATTATTTGCTTGAACAACAGAAACACCCTTACTTAAAAATCTCTTCTCATTAGACTCTTTCATAATAGATAAGTATTTTTTTCGTGAAAGGACTTGAATAAGTTCAAAGATACAAGCCTCCATACAAGTACTAATTTTATCTCTTAATCCTAATTGATTAACTAACCCATAAGCATCAATGATATAAAAATTAATATTCTTTTTTGCCAATAAATACTTCACTTTATTAGGTAAACTCTTAACTAAATCATCTTCTGATAAAGAAGTATTTAAAAGAAGCGTCCCACCAGCTACAATATTATCCAAAATATCGTATTGATATATATAATTATCTTTACTAACTACAACAACCTTAGCATTTTCTACATAATATGGCTTATGAATAGATTTATCATTAATACGAATATGACTTCTAGTAACTCCACCACTTTTCTTAGAATCATATTGAAAATATCCTTGTACATAATTTTTAGTATTATCACCAATAATTTTAATTAAATCTTTAGAAGTAGAAACCATACCATCAGAACCATAGCCATAAATTAATAAATTCATTCCATCTTCTTCCAAATGAAACTTCGAATCAATTTTCAAACTAAGATGTGTAACATCATCACAAATACCAACAGTAAAATTATGATGAACCTTCCTACTTCCTAAAAAATCAAAAACAGATTTAATTTGGGCAGGAGTTGTATTTTTAGAAGAAAGACCATATCTTCCTCCAACAACTAAAATATTCTTATCCTTAAGTAAATTAGCAACATCCATATATAATGGTTCTCCATAACTAGTTGCATCTTTAGCTCTATCTAAAACCGCAACCTTCTCCACAGATTTTGGCAAAACAGTCAAAAAATGTTTAGCACTAAAAGGTCGATATAGATGAACACAAACAACACCATAATTTCCTCCGTTAGTATTTAAATTTTCCACTACTTCACGAATCGTATCAGTAACACTACCCATAGCAACAATTGCCATCGTAGCATTTTTACTACCATAATAGTTAAATGGTTGATAATCTGTACCATTTAAATCATTAACTCTTTTCATTACATCACAAACCACTGAAACAGCATTATCATAGTAAGTATTTCTAGCTTCTGTATGTTGAAAGTAAATGTCTTCATTTTCTGCAGTTCCCCTTGTAGTTGGATGGTTAGAATCCATAGCATTTTCTCTAAAACGAAAAACAGCTTTCTTATCCAATAACTTGATAACACGATTTTCATCCATCAAACGAACTTTATCAATTTCATGGCTAGTCCTAAACCCATCAAAAAAATGAACAAAAGGTAAACTAGATTCAATTGCTGACAAATGTGCAACAATAGCCATATGATAAGCTTCCTCCACATTACTAGAAGCAAGCATACACACCCCTGTTCCCTTTACCGCATAAACATCTTGATGATCTCCAAAAATACTAAGAGCATGCGTAGATAAACTACGTGCTGCCACATGGATAACTCCAGGAAGCAATTCCCCAGCCATCTTATATAAAGTAGGAATCATTAACAAAAGACCTTGACTAGCCGTAAAAGTAGTAGATAATGCCCCACCCTGTAAAGCACCATGAACAACAGCAACTGCCCCAGCCTCCGACTGCATTTCAATAACATCAACAACATTTCCAAAAGCATTCTTTTTTTCGTGTGAAGCATACTCGTCTACATGTTCTGCCATAGGAGAAGCTGGTGTTATTGGATAAATTCCACATACTTCACTAAATAAATATGCTATCCTACTAACTGCTTCATTTGCATCCATTGTCTTATACTTAACCACATTTATCCCTCTTTCCCATAAATTTCTTAATCTAATTATAATTCAAAACAATAAACATTACAAGCAACAACACTTAACATTTTTCTACATTTATAATACTTATCAATATTTTTATTTATGTAAAAGAAAAAAGTAAAAAAAATATTAAACATAACGAATTAATAGAATCTAACTTTAATATCCTACTCTACCTCTTCATACTCAATAGCATCACAAACAACATAAACCAAAGGATCATTTTTAGCAGTAGCAAAACATAACTTTTTTTCTCCTTCAAAATTAATATAATCTAAAAAACACTTATTAATATATTCCCAAGAAAAAATATTTTTCCCCATATATTTACAAACACCATAACAAACTAATTTTAAATGAACTGTATTCGTTTCATAAGTTTTTCCTTTTAAAACAGGTTTACCAGACCATACAACATCTAAAAAAATCTCAATTTTAGAATTCACAATATCATAACAAATATGAACAACATAACTATCATGAAAATCATGATAATATCGCAAAAACTTATCAATATTGTCCTTACTTAATTTTTTCATTTAAATATTCTCCTTTCAAAATAGAATAACTGACTAAATCATTTAAAATTCCTTCCTTATCATACATTCTTTTGCGAAGAATACCTTCTTTTTTCAATCCACATTTTTCCATAACTTTACCACTAGCAAGATTAGACAAACAATGGTCAGCATAAATTGTTTCAACACTAACCTCATCAAATAAAAATTGAATTACTCTTTTAAAACTTTCAGTAGCATAGCCATTTCCCCACCATTTACTACCATAGCAATATCCTATCTCTGCTGTTTGATTTTTAACATCTAAATCAATTACACTAATTGCACCAATTAAAACATTATCTGGTTTTAAAAAGACTCCCCAACAGTAAGTACTATCACTTTTATATTGTTTCAATACCCCCTTAATATATAAAATAGAATCTTTTATACTCTGATGAGTATTCCAAGCTAAGTATTTTGATACCTTACTATCACTTCCATAATTATTATACATATCCTTAGCATCATTTATAGTAAATTTTCTTAAAATTAACCTTTCTGTTTTTAATTCCTTAGTTCCCAAATTTTTCAAACAAATCACCTCAAATATAAGAAAAAGAATTTTTAAGTATTTTCAACCTAAAAAATCCTATCTTCATTCACTAACCCCTTATCAACAAGTAATTCGTGAATTTCCTCTTCTTCATTGTTTAAATAAACCTCTTCTATCCTATCTACCCTGCATCTCTCTGACAATAAAATTGCCTGAACTTTAGAAACAGCATGTTCTACTTCATCATTAATCACAACATAATTATATTTAGTAACTTCATTTATTTCTTGATAGGCTCTCTTAAAACGAGACAAAACTTTATCAGCACTATCAGTCCCTCGATTAACAAGTCTTTTTCTTAAATCACGCATACTAGGAGGCATAATAAAAATAAATATAGCATCAGAAATTAATTCTTTTACCTTCAAAGCACCTTGTATTTCAATTTCTAAAATAACATCATAACCAGCATTTAACTTCTCCTGTATTTTATCTTTAGGAGTTCCATAATAATTCCCATTATAAGTTGCATATTCTAGAAAAACGCCATCATTTATTCGTTTTTCAAATTCTTCTTTAGAAACAAAATAGTAACTAACATCAGGAATATCTCCTTTGCGAATATCTCTACTAGTCATCGAAACAGATAACCATACATTATTAACTTTTTCTAATAATCCCTTAATTATCGTTCCCTTACCAGCCCCACTAGGTCCACTAATAACAATTAAATTTCCTTTTTCTTTTGTTTTTAAAATATTATTCATAAATCTTCTCCTAAAAAAATAGTTATATCATCCAATTAGCATTTAAAATTAATTATTTTTTACATATTTTGGAATTCTATTTAACAAATAATGTTTCTCCTCGTTGCAAAAAGCAAGAATACTTTAATAAATTTCGAAAATAATTCCTCATTTCTTCTTCCATTTAAAGCTCCTCAAGCAATCTATCAACAATAGTATTATATATTTCTAATCTTTAATTTTCATTTTATTTTTATCCTTTTTTCTTAAAGAACTAACATATAAAACAAAGTCTTGATAAGACAAATAATTATCATCTGAATTACCTAAATACTGATAGCGAACATCTTGTAAACCTTTTATAATTTCTATTACACTAGAAATCTGAAAATTAGAAGTAAAATCAGGAAAAAAACATAAACAAACTCCATTAGAGCAAAAGCAATTAGCATCTATCTGCATTACTACATATCCTTGATTACTTAAATTAACTCCTGAAAGAAACGGATTATTATCTTTTAAGTAATCACATCCCAATTTCATCGCTATATAATTTGTAAGTATTCCATGATTATAAGGCTTGTTCTCTAAACTTTCTCTTAAAATTTTTCCATTTTGTCCAACTACAATAACAGAAGATTCAATAAATTTTGTTGAACCTTCCAACTTTTTAAAAAAATTATCTATTAATTCACTACTACCCATATCAAACTTTCTTTCCATATAATATTTATCATATTATATGCTTAATTCTACATTTAACATCCTAATTTTTAGGAATTAATTTCTCTTTTCCACCCATATAAGATCTTAATACTTCTGGAATTAATACACTTCCATCTTCTTGTAAATTATTCTCTAAAAATGCAATTAACATTCTAGGTGGAGCAATAACTGTATTATTTAAAGTATGAGCAAACTCTTTTTCTCCATTTTCCTTTTTATATCTTATTCCTAATCTTCTTGCTTGGGCATCAGTCAAATTAGAACAAGAACATACCTCAAAATATTTTTTTTGTCTAGGACTCCAAGCCTCAATATCACAAGAACGATATTTCAAATCAGCTAAATCACCAGAACAACAAACTAGTTTACGAACAGGAATATCTAAGCTACGAAACAATTCAACTGAATAATTCCACATCTTATTATACCAATCTTCACTATCTTCTGGACGACAAATAACTACCATTTCTTGTTTCTCAAATTGATGAATTCGATACACACCTCTTTCTTCAATTCCATGTGCACCTACTTCTTTTCGAAAGCATGGAGAATAAGAAGTCATTGTAATTGGTAAATCTTTTTCACTTAATAATTGATCTTTAAACTTAGCAATCATAGAATGCTCACTAGTACCAATCAAATATAAATCTTCTCCTTCAATCTTATACATCATAGCATCTTTTTCTTCAAAAGACATAACACCATCAACAGCATCCCCATGAATCATATAAGGAGGAATACAATAAGTAAATCCCTTATCAATCATAAAATCTCTAGCATAAGAAAGAACAGCAGAATGAAGTCTAGCAATATCTCCCATTAAATAATAAAATCCAGCTCCACTAACACGTCCAGCTGCTTCTTTATCTAAACCATCAAATCGTGCCATAATATCAGAATGATAAGGAATTTCATAATTTGGAACAACTGGTTCCCCAAATCTTTGTTCTTCAACATTCTTACTATCATCCTCACCAATTGGAACATCAGAAGCAATCATATTTGGAATAGCCATCATTTTTTCTTTTAAAAGAATAGATAACTTTTCCTCTTCCTTCTCAATATCAACTAACTTTTCATTAATATCTACAACAACTTGCTTCTTTTCATTAGCCTCATCAACATGTTTTTCTCTAAATAAACTACCAATCTCATCACTAACTGTATTTCTTTGTTGACGAAGAGTATCTCCTTCAGCCTTCAATTCACGCACTCTTTTATCTAATTCAATAACTTCATCAACTAAAGGTAATTTCTTATCTTGAAATTTTTTCTTAATATTTTCCTTCACTTTTTCAGAATTTTCTCTTACAAATTTAATATCTAACATAAATATCACCTCATAATCACCATTATACACTAATAATGAAAATAAAGTCTATCTTTTTTCTTTTTTTCATTTAAAAATACTGATAAAGAACTATTTTCTATTCATATTAATTTTATTAAGTAATTTACTATTTTCTCTTTTACTAAACAATAAAATACAAGCATTAGATATTACAATTAAACTATCTGTAATCATACCAGTATAAGAACCAACAAAAAAGTCATAGATTATCCATAAAAAATATGAAAAAAAACCTCCTATTACTACTACAAATTTGTTAGAAAAAGTCAAACTATAACCATCAATTAAACTTGATACAACGGGAAATAAATCAAACAAAGAATGATAACTAAAATAAGATAAAATACCATAAAAAGGAATAGATAACAAAAATATAGGCTTATCTTTATCTGTTCGATAATATAGATAATCTCTCAATAACTCAAATAAACAAATAAAACTTCCACTGTAAGCACCCAATAGCCAATAATGAAAAATAAACAAAGTAGTAGAAATCAATTGAAACACTAACACCTTATTTGTATTTTTTTGATAATAACTAATAAATAAAATAATCCATGCAACAACATCTATTCCTTGTACAAATAAAAAATAATAATTCATAGCATTAACGATCCTCTCTTATTTTCATCTTATCACAAAATAATTATATATACTAGAAATATCCTAATTTTACTTGTATGGCAATCGCTTAAAAATTTTTACAAAAATATAGTATAATTAAATCAAGATAAAAGTGAGTTGATTTAATTATGAATTTATTTGAAAAATTTGAAGTTTTAGAAGATCCTAGAGATATAAGAGGAAAAAAATATAAATAGACTACGGTCATAACACTTGCCTGGAGGAGCAGTTGGTTTTAAATACTTTATGTGCATAGATATTGGAAT
>CAKPHZ010000028.1 GCA_934162265.1 uncultured Bacilli bacterium
TCATAAGTTTCTGGTATGACTCACTTTTATTTTAATAAAAATAGTGTAAGTGATTTTACTCACCAACACTATTTATTGAACCCTTCTTTCTTTTTTCTTTAACTTTAGAGAAAAATATTTTTAAGTATTTTAGAATAAAAAAGAAAAACTTATCCACACTAAAAATAAGGAGCGTGGAAAAATGAATGAAAACAATGAACTATTAATGTATATTTATCAAAATGCCAACATGGGAGTAAAAAGCTGTACCAATCTAATTCGAATCTTACAAGGAAAAGATAATAAAATCAAAAAAATAGTAGAAGGAGAATTAAAAGGATACGAAGAATTTGCCAAAAGAGCAGAAAAACTAATCAAAAAAAATAAACTCAATCCCAAAGAAATAGGCTTAATGGCAGACGTCATGTCAAAAATAAGCATGAATATGGAAATGATGAAAGATAACAGCGATGCTAGAGTAGCTGACATGCTAACCAAAGGATTTACAATGGGAAATGTAGACATTACCAAAAAAATAGATCGCTTTGAAAAAGACGCTGACAAAGACATTCTAAAACTAGCAAAAGATTTATTAAATTTTGGCAAAGAAAATATTGAAATATTAAAACCATACTTATAGAATAGGTGATAAATTTGAAAGCACTAGTAACAGGAGCAAGTTCAGGAATAGGACTATATATTTCTGAAGAACTATTAAATCTTGGCTATGATTTATTTGTTGTCGCAAGAGATAAAAAAAAGTTAGAAAAAATATATGCAAAGAAAAAGAACGTAACTATCATTAGTCTAGATTTAGAAGACAAAGATAATTGTTATAAATTATATGAAATGCTAAAAGATAAAGATATTGACATTTTAGTCAATAATGCTGGATTTGGAGATGCTGGTAATTTTAGCCAAACATCATTACAAAAAGAACTAAGCATGATTGATTTAAATATCATTTCTTATCATATTTTAACGAAATTATTTTTAAAAGATTTTATCAAAAAAAATAGAGGCCGAATTCTTAACATTGCCTCCATGGCAGGATTTATGCCTGGACCTTATATGGCCACTTACTATGCAACAAAATCTTATATTGTAAGCCTAACTACATCTATACAAGAAGAGTTAAAAAAAGATAAATCCAATGTCCATGTATCCATGTTTTGTCCAGGACCAGTAGAAACTAACTTTAATAATGTTGCTAAAGTAAAATTTAATGTCTCATCCATAGATGCAGAAAAAGCCGCAAAAATAGCAGTAGAAGGAATGTTTAAAAATAAAAGAATAATTATTCCGATGAATATGAAATTAAATTATTACTTAGTAAAATTAAGTCCAGTAGGCTTAGTATCAACAATTAATGCTAAAACCCAAGAAAGAGTAGAGGATAAGTGAAAAATACTGATATCTACTTTTTTTTATGATAAAGCTTAAAAATAGTAAATATTTCATTCTAAGGAAATTCTAAGTTAACCTTGACTTTTCTAAAAATAAACCTATAATAGGATTAAAAAATTAATGGGGGAAACAATGAATCAAGAATTAGAAAATGCAATAATAAATGCCAAGAAACGCTGTGAAGGAATGCTAATAGAAGAATGCAAAGGATTTTTTAGCAGAATCTATCCTTTTACTACTGAAAATATTAATGGCTATATCGCAAACTTTCAATTAAAAAATAAATCATTATTAACGGTAGGATCTTCTGGAGACCAAGTATTAAATGCCATAGAAGAAGGATGTAAAGATATATCCGTAATTGATGTTAATCCTTATACCAAATACTATTATTACTTAAAAGCAGCAGGAATAATTGCTTTAGATGAAGAAGAATTTTTTGAGTTTTTTCGGTATAAAGATTATCCTTTTGTATTTAGTGATAACAAAAATGTTTTTAGAAATGATTTGTATCAAAAAATTCTACCAGCCTTAGAAACTTTAGATAAAGAATCCTTTCTCTTCTGGAATAGCTTATTTACAAAATTTTCTGGAAGTGAAGTGAGAAGATATTTATTTCAAGCAGATGAAGATCAGAATGAAGTAATTACTTCTTGCAACTTATATTTACAAAGTGAAAAAAATTATCATAACTTAAAATCAAATTTAGAAACAGTAGTTCCTACCTTCTTAAAAGGAAATATTCTACAATACCCATTTGATAGAAATTATGATAATATCTGGTTATCTAATATTGGTTCCTATTTAAATGTTAATGATATCAAAAATATAGCAAAAGTAAATCCTAATTTCCTTACAGATGAAGGAAAATTACTCATTAGTTATTTATATGACACGACAAAAAATACAACCTATCAAAAGAATTGGAGTTCAATATATAATATTGATATGGTTTCTTCTATTTTTAAAGAATATTATCCAGAATTAATATCATTTTTAGGAATTAAAGGAATAAAGATGCATAATTCTTCTATTAAAGATTCTGCAATACTATGTAGAAAACGCAAAAAATAAACAATTAAGTTACTATTGACAAGAATAATAATAACGATTATAATGTTCTTGTAATGGGGTCGTATATGGATTCGACAGGAATAAAAGAAATTTAGCCGCAAGTCGTATATCTTACGTTACAGATAAATTAAATATAGCTGGAAACAACTATAACAATGCTACTGGATACGCTTTTGCGTAATTTAATTTAATCAGTAGGTTCTATCCAATCTTTGCCTATGAGATAGGAATAGGACATATAAAATAGGCTATATTATATATTTTTTCTTGGATATATAATGAATATTAAAGAATAGTAAATAATTATTCTTGTTAGTTCTTCTAATTATTTATGAATATTTAGAATTAACTAAACTTGTAGAAGCTAAATGGAGTTTATTTTTGGACGGGAGTTCGACTCTCCCCGGCTCCACCATTGAGAAATCTGTCCAGAGTTTTATAGTTTTGGATTTAATATAGAAAATATCAAGTTCTAAAAGAAGTTGGTATTTTTTTTGTTGCTAATTAAAGAAAGGACATGTTAAAATGGTTAATATTGTAAAAAAAATTAGAGTTTGCTGAGAATATTATGGATATGTTAGAGAATAAAGTATCTAAATTACAAGAAAAGTTAGATTGTTTCAAAGAACTATGGAATAAATTTATCAAGTTCTTACAAGATAAATTCTTTTCTTCAAATAAATATGATGATTTAATTGATGAATTACATGAAAAAGATCTAGAAGTTTACAAAATGAGTTTAGTAGTAATTATAAGAAAGATAGTGATTTATAACGATAATTATATGATATAATAACTAATGTTAGGAGGAGAATATGGATAAATTACCCAAAAATATTAATAGTATAATTCGTAGTAGTGCAATTTTTATAAAAAAAGAGGTTAGACATATTTGTTATGAAATTAATGAAAAAGAAGAAAGCAGTGCAAATATTAGAGTTCAATTACCCAAATATCATAGACCTAAAAAATCAGATGAAATAATTGATAGTAATGAAAACTTTGTAAATGGTTTTAAAGTGGTTAAAACAGCAAATGGTGAGTACGCATATGTAAGAGAATCTGATAATTCTCTATTACCTTTTAGATATGATATTGCTTGTGATTTTAATGAATTTGGTTTCGCAATTGTTGGTAAAGATGGAAGTGTTTCATGGATAAATAAAGATTTTAAGTATCTTAATATACAAGGTGAAATGGTAGAAGAGGAGCTTGATAAAAATTGGTCTAAATTTGATGGATGGCAAGGAATAAGTGCTTTTAGTAAAGGGAAATTACCATTATCTCGTGTTTATGATGGAAGAAACACCTATGGCAGAGTTTCTTATTTTGGAACAGATGGAAAATTTAAAGAATTTTATAGATATGATGGTAAAATAGACGATTATTTTTCTAAATCTACTTTTACAAGTGGCTCAACATTTGATGAAAAAGGTCATGCAGTAGCTGATGGAGATATGCTATTTGCAAAAGGTTATTATATATCACATAAGGACTTAATAAAATTATCTATGGAAAAAGGTTTTATTGATTCTATTAGCGAAGATGCTGAAAAATGTTTTGATAAAAAAACAGCAAGAGTATTAAAAAAAGAACGAAAAGTGAAATGAAAATTCAAATTGTACAGCATTGAAAAATTATTAGAATCTTTGTATATGTGGGATTAACTGGAATAATATTTCCTCTTTTTTTGCTTTTTTACAATTTATTAGTGTTCAATTTAGTTTCTTCAGGCACTGCAGTACTTAATCTCTACCAAATTTGTGCAAGACTAAATAAAAGTATTATTATAAATAAATTTAACTACTATTTTCATGTAATTGATTTAGAGCATTCACTATATTGCTCTTTTTTTCTAGAAATATATGGAAGTAGATAATACTTTATGTTTTTTTATATTCTAAAAATACTGATTTAGTTTTACTCCAATAATGAATAAAATACCAATGTAAAGCATTTTATCTTAAAAATGAATACAATTAACAAATTTTATGATAAACTATTATCGATAATTAAAATTTTCAATTAAAAAGGAGCAAAGAAATGGAAAATAATACAATGCAATATTCAGAAGAGTTAGAAAGACTAGAAAAACTAGATTTAGAAACCTGGTTATATTTATATCTCACTAAAGCAAAGATAAAAAAACATCTTAAAAACTTAAGTAAGAAAAGAGAATTTTCTATAGGAAAAACACAAAAAAATGAAGTATACATTTTTAAAAATTATGATGAATATAGAAACTTTTTCTTAATGTATTTAGATGATGTAGAAAATGAACTAATTGATTTAGCAATTTATACTCGTGGAAATAAAGGACAAATAGTAGCATTAAGAGGATTATGTGAACGAATTATCATTAAAGTTAAAAACTTTAAGTTTTATCAATCCATTACAGAAGAACAAGTTGAAGAAATTCATTCAAAAGGTAATTTAACTTCATTAGAATTTGCACAATTATGTATTAATAATAATTTATGTGTAATTAGTGACAAATCATTGACACAAAAAGACAGATGTAATTTTTTTGATAGGAATTGTCAAGAATGCTTATTAGAAAATGCAACACATCGTTTAGAATATGAAAACCCAGCTTTAGAACAAAGAGAAAATTCTATAAATAACCCTAAAAGAGTATTAAATAAAAGAAATAATTTTATTAAAAAATGAATTTAGATTCTTTAAAAATAGAATATGATAAACTTCAAAAAAAGTATGGGGCAATAGAATTAGATTCTATTTATAGCGGTGGTTGTGATAAAAATCCAGATATATGTTTTGTGTTCATGAATCCAACAAAAAGAAATATTGCTTCATCTAAAACATGGAAAGGATTAAAATCACCATGGATAGGAACAAAAAATATTTGGGATTTATTTTATCAATTAAAATTGCTCGACGAAAACGTATACAAAAAAATAAGAAAAATAAAAGGAAAAGAATGGACTGAAAACTTTGCAAATGAAGTATATGAAGAAGTAAAGAAACATAAGTATTTTATTACCAACTTAGGAAAATGCACCCAACTTGATGCTAGACCATTACCAGATAGTGTATATAAAGAATATCTTCATTTATTAGAAAAAGAGATAGAAATAATCAATCCAAAAGTAATAATCTTATTTGGAAATCAAGTTAGTTCAATTGTATTAAATGAAAGAATATCTGTATCCCAATGTAGAAAGAAGCAATTTCTAAAAACAATAAATGGAAAGCAATACAAATGTTATGCTGCTTTTTATCCCGTAGGAAACGGAAGATTTAATATAGATAAATCAATAGAAGATATCTTGTATATAAAAAGTCTCTATGATAAAAATCTTGATTAAAGAATATTATTAGGAATTTAGTTTTTTAAATAAATATAAAGGGGGAAAAATGATGGATAATATTAAAGGGATAAAAAAACAAATTAGATCAACTTTAGATTATCAATATATTACTAAAATAGTAGATGACTATTTAGAAAAAAACGATAAAGATTTTTTAAAACAATATCAAGAAAATGATTTAGATTTTATTTATATCAGTAAACAAGAAACGATGAATATTATTTTCATTGCAATGAGTCAATTAAAAGAAAGATTTATCATCAATGAAAAATATCAACAAATGAAAGAGTATATTCTAAAAAATCATCTAAAAAAATTAGATTTAATTCTATCTTCTCTTAATGAAGAAGATAGAATAGATGCCGGGGTAGGTTTTGCCTTTATTGAATATAGTTCTTTATATCAAGAAAAAGAAGTAAAAGATACCTTTGCCAAGTATTTTATGGATAAAATTTTATCAGAAAATAAAGAACAACTATCTAAAAAAATAAATAAAACTTTTAAAACAATTCAAAAGTTTCAGCAATATGGAGTAAAAAGATATATCATTGATTACTTATCTTTCTATGATAAATATCTAGCAAACTATATAGCAATAAATCATAAACTAATTTCAAAAGAATTATTACAATCACTAAATATTAATTCTTTCTTTCAATATCAAGAAGAAAACCAAACCCATTTGCCAATAAAAAAAGACTCCACTCAAAATAAAATTTTAATTCTTTCAAAAAAATAGAGTCATCATTAAAGTTAAAAATAAGTATTTTTTTCCTACAAACATATATTTAAATAGGTGATTTTATGAAAAAAATAGATTATTTATTACTATTTGGAATTATCATGATATCTATATTCGGTGTCGCAATGATATATTCAGCTTCTTATGTTTGGGCAGAATATAAATTTCATGACCCCTTAAAATTTGCAAAAACACAACTTCTTTTTTTAGTAGTGAGTTATATTCTTATCTTTTTTTCTTTAAAAATACCCTATCAAAAATATCTATCTTATGCAAATTTAATCTTTTTTATCTGTTTTATTCTTCTTATCTTAGTATTAATTCCAGGAATTGGAACAGTTAGAAATGGATCAAGAAGTTGGTTTGGAATAGGGGGCTTTGGTATTCAACCTAGTGAATTTACCAAATTAGGAATGATAATATTTACCTCAAAATACTTAGCTTATAACGAAAAAGTACTAAAAAATATAAAAAGTGGAGTACTTCCCATCTTAGGAATATTAATGTTAGTATTTGGACTAATCATGCTACAACCAGATTTTGGGACAGGAGTTATCATAGTTATTTCTATTATTGTTTTATTGTTTGTTAGTGGAGTTAATATGAGTTTTTTTATCAAACTAGGATTTATTGGTCTATTAGGTGTTGTAGCCTTAATCATTGCCGCTCCATATCGAATGAAAAGAATTGTATCTTTCTTAAATCCTTGGAGTGATCCCTTAGGAAGTGGATTTCAAATCATTCAAAGCTTATACGCAATTGGACCAGGAGGCTTACTAGGATTGGGCTTTGGAAATAGTATTCAAAAACATTTCTATCTACCTGAACCCCAAACAGACTTTATCTTTGCTATCATCAGTGAAGAATTTGGTTTTTTAGGTATCTTAATCATAGCCAGTTTATTTTTATTAATTCTTTATCGAGGATTTCACATCTCTATTCATTGTGAAAATAAATTTGGAAAATACTTATCTTTCGGCATCACTTTTCAATTAGCATTTCAGGCACTATTAAACTTAATGGTCGTTGTTGGATTAATTCCTGTAACAGGGGTTGTACTTCGTGGTATCCTATAACTACAGACACTTTTAAGCCCTTATAACAAGGGAAAAAAACAAATTTGATAATTTATTATTATTTAGAAAAAAATTAAAAATATATGAAAAAAGCAAAAAATTCAAAAAAATGGCAACTTTTTTTGAGGGTTGTCTGCTCATTACAACATTCAAAATAGAATTTTAGAGTTCTATGCTATTTAGATGTAAAAAATATGTAATGATTATAATTTATAAAACGATAGTCATTTAATTAAATATTAAGATTTAATAATTGTGATATAATATTTGTTGGATGTGATAAAATGTTTAATGCAAAAAAAATAATTTTTATTGTTATATTTATAGTATCTATAATTTCCTTAATTTTTGTTTATAATGATGATTTCTTATATTCTAAGCAAATTATTAAAATAACAAAAATTGATACGATTAGCGAAGATACATCTCAAAATTCATTAGGATTAGAAGAAAAATACTATACAAGAAAGATAACTGGATTAATAACCAATGGTAAGCAAAAAGGAAAGAAAACAACCATCTCATACGATGAAACTTATTCATCTGTTGTTACAGATAAGTATAAAGTTAATGACAAAATAATATTAGATGCAAGTGGTATTGAATTAAAAAGAGATTTCTATCTAACTTTAATGATTGTCATATTTTTGAATTTACTTTATATAGTTGGTTCTTATAAAGGGTTGTTGTCTGTATTAAGTGTTGTTTTGAATTTAGTAATTTTTTATATTGGTTTATCATTGTACTTTAAAGGTGCTAATTTATTATTTTTATGTGTAATAGAAATGATTATTTTTTCTATTATTTCCTTGATATTAGCAAGTGGATTTAACAAGAAAACATTATCGGCAATTATTTCTGTAATTATATCAACATTAGTAATGCTCATTACAATTATGATTATTATAAATTTTACTGGTTATAAAGGAATAAATTTCAATGAATTATCATTTTTGACTGTTCCTATTGAAGATATTATATTGCCAGAACTATTAATCGGATCTACAGGGGCAATCATGGATGTGGCAATCACAATTTCATCTTCTATATCGGAACTTATTCAAAAAGACAATAATATATCTGTTAAAAATTTGAAAAAATCTGCTAGAGAAATAGGAAAAGATATAATGAGTACGATGAGTAATGTTTTGTTTTTTACTTATTTATGTTCAGGGCTTCCTATTTTTGTGTTAGCATTACGCAACGGATTTTCAATGTATAATTATATTTCAACTAATTTTACATTAGAATTAACTAGATTTTTAATTGGTAGCATTGGTATTGTTTTAACCATTCCAGTGTCAGCACATACATCAATTAAATTGATGAAAAGAGGTGCAAAATGAATATAATATTAATTATTTTATTATTTTTATTAATGATTTATATTGATATAAAAAGAGGAATAAAATTATTTTTATCTATATTATTTAATTTTATTATTTTAATGATTATTTTTTACTTAATTGCTATTGGATTAAATCCTATAATTTGTTCTTTAATAGGCTGTTTTATAATAAGTTATATAATATTATATTATGTAAATGAAAGAAATATAAAAACAGAATCTAGTTTGAAATCAGTTATTATTGTTCTAATTATATTATCATTTCTTATATTTTTTGTAACGAAAATATCAAGAATTGCTGGTTTTGGATATGAATCGTACGAAGAAATAAACATGTTTTCTTATGATGTAAAAATAGATTTTACTAACATTGCAATTTCTATGATACTAATTAGTTTAATTGGAGCAACGGTTGATTCTTCAATAGCAATTTCTTCTGCTTTATATGAAGTATATGATAATAATAAAAACTTATCAAAAAAAGATTTATTTCTATCAGGAATGAATATAGGAAAAGATATATTATGTACGACGAATAATACCTTAATGTTTGCTTTTTTAGGTGAATTTATGACATTATTGATCTGGTTTTATAAAGGAGATTATTCATTTTTAGAAATTGTAAATGCAAAGACATTTGTTTCAGAAATGATTAAAATATTATTTAGTGCAGTAGGCTGTATTATAGTTATACCTATAACTGCATATATTACAACTGAATCACTAAAAAAAGATGGAAACAATAATTAAGTTAATTTAAAATTATCATATAATTTCATGTGGTAATTTTTTTTGAAATTATTGAAAATGAAAAATATTTTCAAATTCTATTGAACAAAATTTAAAACTGAAGAAATTAATAAGTTAAATAATATTGTTAATGATTTATTAAAAGATAAAATTAAATTATTTGAGTTTAAAGAAAATAATAATCGTACATTTGCTAGTTTTGAGTTAAAAGAACCTTTAAGTACCAAAGAATCAATATTTCTAAAAGGAAAAATAAACAAGGAAGTTTATCATTTAGAAATTGATAATGGAGATAATACAAAATCAACTATTGAAATACATTTAAAGAATCCTTTAGAAAAAGATTTAACTTTGGAAAGAAAGGTACATAACAATGTCTAGTTCTTATTCAAATACTAAAGCAATAGAATTTAGTAAAAGGTGATATGATGGATAAGAATATAGAAATATATAATTACGATTCTAATGGTAATAAAGTAGATCCCAGTTTAATGGTTATAAATATAAAAGTTATATATGAGATAGTAAAAAAATATATTAAGGAGCAAACTTCTTAATATGATTTTACTTTTAAAAAAAATCATGCTAGGATGTTTTTGTAAGTTTATAGTTCCTATAAAAAAGACCTTTATAAAGGCAAAGGAGGAATTATTATAAAGGCAGGACTATATGCTAGAGTTTCTACTGATATGCAATTAGAAGGTTATTCAATAGATGCACAAAAAGAATTTTTGCTGAGCTATGCTAAAAGCAAGGAATTTATAGAATATGAATATTATGTTGATGGTGGTTATAGTGGTAAAGATTTAAACAGACCAGAAATTCAAAGATTAATTCAAGATGTAAAAGAACATAAAATTGATACGGTCATTGTATTTAAACTAGATAGAATTTCTAGAAGTCAAAAAGATACATTATATTTAATTGAAGAAGTATTTAATAAATATGGTGTTGGATTTATTTCGATGAAAGAGAACTTTGATACAACAAGTCCCTTTGGTAAAGCAATGATTGGAGTGTTATCTGTTTTTGCTCAATTAGAAAGAGAAACAATCCTAGAAAGAACAAGAATAGGAATTAAAAAAAGAGCAGAAGATGGATATTGGCGAGGAGGAGGAAAAATACCTTTTCCTTATAAATATGACAGAGAGCAAGGTATTTTAATACCAATACCAGAACAAGTTGAAATATTAAATAAAATGATTTCTATGTATTTAAGTGGTAAAAGTTTTAATAATATTGGTGAAGTTGTAGGTATGGACGAAAGAATGGTAGAAAGAAGATTATTATCTATAACAAATACTGGCGTTGTTCCATATAAAGGGCAAATTTATGATGGAAAACATGAAGCCGTTGTATCAAAAGAATTGTATGAAGAAATATTAATGGTTAATAAACTAAGAAGTAGAGAAAAATATGAAAAACATTATTTACTAACTGGTAAAATAATCTGTGGTCATTGTGGTGCAAGATATCGCTATCAAAAATGGGGTAAAAGATTAATTATGTATTGCAATTCTCAACAATCAAGTAAAAAGAGATATATAAAAGATCCTAATTGTAAAAATAAAAGGTGGGATACATTTGAAATTGAAGATATTGTATTAGAACAATTATTTTCAATGAGTTTAGATGAAAATTTATTTAATTCAACCTTTAACATTGCAACAGTCAATGTACTTAATGAACTAAAAGATAGAAAAGAAAGAATAAATAGGCAAATTGAAAATTTAATCAATTTTATTTCAAATGGTATTGCAGTAGAAGAAACTAGTAAAAAAATAAAAGAATTAGAAAAAGAAAAAACAAATATTGAAGAGAAAATCAAAAATAGTGAACAAAGAGAAAAAGCAAATAAAGTTGCTTTTGAAATGGTAAAAAGTTTAAAATTTACATGGATGTATATGACTTTTGAAGAACAAAGAAGTATTATAGAACATTTAATAGATCGTGTTGTTATTGATAATAATAAAGTAAGTATCTATTATAAAATATTATAATTGTTTTTGAAGCCATTTTCTCGCACCATGTCTTTAATCCCAATTAATGACATTGATACATTGATTTTTAATGCACTGATAATATTTAGATAATTACTTGGTAAGATTACTTTCGTAAAGATTGTTCTTTTTGATGCTTTTAATGATTTTAATAGTGTGATGTAATCTTTATTTGTTGAAATGAATCCATTATATATGTTTATTATAGTTATAAATGTATTAATTAGTAGTGCCATAAATATTATAGAGTTTATACTAGCTCCAACCCAAATTATAATTAATGGTCCTAGTGCTACTTTTGGAAGTGAATTTAATATTGTTAGGTACGGGTCTATTATTTTTGATATTTTTTTATTACTCCAAAGTATGATTGCGACCATCATACCAATTATTGTTGCGATAGAAAAACTTACAAACACTTCATATAAGGTTACTCCTATATGTTTTAAAAGGGTACCATCTTGTAATAATCCAAGCATTGTTTTAAAGGCTTTTGTGGGACTTGATGATGTAAATGTATTAATTAATTTATATCTAGATAGTAGTTCCCAACCTATTAAAAATATGGCAATTATTAGAAATCTAAAAATAAATACTATTATTTTTTCTTTTTTTAGATCTTTTAAATACTTTTTATGTTCTTCACTATATGTGGACATCTAAATCCCTCCAAATCATGTCATAATACTTGTTGAATTCTTTGCATCTGCGGTTATTCATAGGAGTTGATTTATTTGATAACTCTATTTTATAAATGTTTTTGACAACAGCTGGTCTTTTTGTTAGAACAATGACTCTATCTGACATACTAACAGCTTCGGCAATATCATGTGTGACCATTATTGCAGTTTTTCCTTCTTTTTTGATTATGTTATAAATATCATTGCTTATTGCTAGACGTGACTGATAGTCTAGTGCAGACATAGGTTCATCTAAAAGTAGGATATCTGGTTTGATAGCAAGTGTTCTTATTAGTGCGACTCTTTGCCTCATTCCGCCTGATAAGCTTGATGGATATTTATCTTTAAATTCATATAAACCATATGTTTTTAGTAATTGTAATACGTAGTTTTTATTTTCTTCTGTTAACTTATTTGTTACTTCTAATCCTATTAAACAGTTATCTAGTATTGTTCTCCAAAAAAACAGAGAGTCTGTTTGTAACATATATCCAATAGTTAGATCTTTATCTTTTTTGATTTCTCCAGTTGATTTTTCTTCTAAATCAGAAAGTATTGAAAGTATAGTTGATTTTCCACAGCCACTAGGTCCTACAATTGATATAAATTCTTTTTCTTCTACATCTATATTAATATCTTCTAAAGCTTTAATCTCACCTTTTTTGTCATGATAACTTTTAGATAAATTTTTTATTGTTAGTATTTTATTTTTCACTTTAATTCCTCCTAGATAGTTTATTTTATGAATTTTATTTGTGTTTGGTAATGATATATTACTAGGTTATTTCATTTGTAGTTTTTTAACTTTTTATATGTTATAATTTTTTTAGTGGTATTACCTTATTAAAAGATAGATATGGTTATTATAAGAGAAGCTGTTGATAATGTAATTATTAATTTTTTTGTTTGGAGGTATTAAAAATGAATGGTAATAGAATAATTGTTCATACATTAATTATGGTTGATAATAAATATTTAGTAACTAAAAGATCAAAAAATGAGTCTACTTATCCTAAATATTGGGATATACCTGGAGGATTAGTAGAGTATGGTGAATTACCTAAAGATGCGGTTATAAGAGAGACTAAAGAAGAGGTTAACTTGAATATTATTCCTACTAATGTTATTCACGAAGATAGTAATTTAGATGTAGAAAAAGATATGATTTTTATTAGGTTAGTTTATCTTTGTGAATTAAATGATGATATAAATAATATAAAGTTAGACTATGATGAACATTCTGAATATAGATTTATTGAATCATTAGATGAATTGAAAGGTGAATTAATATCGCCATTTCTAGAAGATGTGTTTATGAAAGATATATCTGAGAATGAGTAAGAAAAAGGAAATAATACTACTAATTTTAATATTATTTACTGGATAGTTTTTTATATGAAAAAATGGTTGTTTGATTGAAATATATTGTAATTGTGGAGTATGGCTTAAAAATCTTAAGAAAACTGATATTATATTTAGATATGAGTATAAAAAAAAGAAGGATTTAGAGATATTCTATTATGATGATATAAATACTATAACAAAATTAAGTGATTTCAAGAAAATTGGGACAAATAAAACAAAAGTAAATAATTTAATTATTAATTATTATAATCAATTAAATTTGGATCAAAAAAGTAAGTTTGATAATAATGTTGAAATAGATGGATTGATTAATAGTGAAAATTATTATTTTTATAAAAATTATACGGCAATAAAAAATAATGATCGTTATGTTTTTATGGTTGCAGATAAACATAATAACAAATTGTATTATATTAATATACGTGAGTGAAATTTATAGTATATATTTTTGCATAAAAAGACAAGTAGATAATTTATACCTATTTGTCTTTTTTTATAAATATTTTGTTTATTTATTACTTGTTTGATACATTAATTTATCATATGAAACTTTTTCTTGTAAAACTCCATTATCAATCATTATATCTTGTAAGTGATCAAATGAATCTTTATTGAATTTAGTTGTTTCTGGCCATGCTTCTATTTCTCTATATCTTTTAACTGCACTTTCTAAATCATTTAATGATGTGTCGGGGAATTGTTTTAATATAGTTTGTGCAACTTCTTTATCAGAGTGATTTTTTACATAATTTAGACCTTTTTGAATAGCTTTTTCAAAGTTTTTGATTGTTTCTTTGTTGTTATTAATATAACTTTTTCTTGCTGAATATGATGTATATGGAACTACACCACCTAGTTGTCCAACACTTGCGACTACATGTCCGTATCCTTCTTGTTCTATTTCTGTTGCATTTGGTTCAAATAGAGTGACAAAGTCACCTTGTCCTCCTATGAATGCTCCACTCATAGCTGGGAAAGCCACAGATGTATCTATGCTTACATCCTTTTTAGGATCAATTCCATTTTGTTTTAGAGCATATTCAAATGTCATTTCAGGCATTCCTCCAGCTCTACCACCAATTATAGTTTGTCCTTTCAAATCATCTAGTTTGAAGTTTTTGTATTCTTTTCTTGATACTAGGAATGTTCCATCTTTTTGAGTTAATTGTGCAAAAGTTTTTAGATAATCTTTTTCACCACCATTATAGACATAGATTGTAGCTTCACTACCACAGAAACCTATATCTGCATCTTTTGATAAAACAGCAGCGGTTACTTTATCAGCTCCAGCAGTAAGAGTTAGATCTATATCAATACCATAATCTTTGAAATATCCTTTTTCGATTGCTACATACTGTGGGGCATAAAATATTGTATGAGCAACTTCAGCAACAGTAACCTTTTTTAACTTTTTCTCTTCTTTTTTATTAGTATTAAAATCAAATAAAACTAGACTAGCTAATAATAAAATAATAATACCAGATATTAAATAAATAATAAATTTTTTCATATAATCTCCTTTCGATACAGTATTATATGATTTATTTTCACTTTGGTTCATGTTGAGTTATAATACATATGTCACAAAAATAAAATAAAAAAAAGATACCATCTGGTATAATTGAGTTGAATAGAC
>CAKPHZ010000029.1 GCA_934162265.1 uncultured Bacilli bacterium
GCAACAAAGTTAACAAAGAAAAACTAGGCTTTATAATACCTAGAGAGGATTTTTTAATTAAAACTGTCAAACTCGGGAAACTGCAATAACCCATTTAACTGCCCTCATGGTAGACCAACAATTATTGAATTTACTATTTATGAATTAGAAAAAATGTTCAAAAGAAGTTTATAAAAGTTGTAAGAACTTCTTTTTTTTGCTATAATGAAACAAGAATGGAAGGTGTAAAATGAACGGAAAAGTATTAAAGGTAGTAGAATATAATTTAAGTTTTGGAGCAACTGATCACTATATCAATGTATATGGAGTATTTCGCTACAAAAAAAATAACAATCTTTATATTATTTATTCAGATACCAATCCTACATATAACTATATTTCCTATGGAAGTAGCTATATCAAAAACAATTCTATATTATCCTTAGCAACTACAAAAAAAGAAGAGGAAGAAATTGTTAAAGAATACATCTTTAAAACAATTCACCAAGAACCTACAGAAGAGTTTGAAAATATTTCTTTAGATACAATTGAAGAAATAGAAATTATTGGTTCAAATAAAATAGAAGTAAAAGAAGATGTTTTAAAAAGCTTAATTAATTTAACTATACCTAAACCAAAAAAGGAAGAAATAGAAACCCAAAGTATAAAGCCCAAGAAGAAAAAATTTCACAAAATAACTTTTCTTTTATTAATTATTTTAATAGGTGGAAGTATTTATTTCTTCATGACAAAAAAGAATACAAAAACAAGTGAAGTAAAAGATACAGTTAAAACATTTATTTGCACCAAAGAATACCAAAGCAATACCCTAGATGCAACAGTAAAAGAGGAAAATACTTACCATTTCTCTCTTCAGGAAGAATTAGAATATATCGAAGGAACAAAACAGTATCAATTTTCTTCTAAAGATTCCTATCAAGATTTTATTCAAGAAGGAACTTTTAATAAATATATCGAAAAAGATGAAGAGAACAGCTCTTTCTCCCAAGACGAGAAAAACAATACATTTAAAACAACTTTAAAAACGACGATAGATTCTAGCTATAACAAACCAACAAATTACGAAGAAGCACTAACACGTGAAAAAGAAGATGGCTACTCATGTCAAGAAAGATTAGGACAATAATATGGAAAATTTTTATGTAATATATGGAATAAATAAAGGATTAATCAAAGAAGAAACCAAAAAGATTATAAATTCTCTAAAAGATACAGATATAATAAAATATGATATGGCAAATACATTAATAGAAGATGTAATTGAAGATGCTTCAACTGTAAATCTATTTAATAAGAAAAAAATTATTATTTTAGAAGACTGTTACTTCTTAGGAGCCAATAAGACAATTGACAATCTAGAAAAATTAGAACAATATATAGAACATTATAATTCTGATAGTTATTTAATTTTTATCTGTAATGCTGAAAAATTAGATTCTAGAAAAAAAATGAATAAATTATTATCTCATCACAAAGTAATAGAAGCAAACAAAGTAGACAAAGCTTTTCTAACCAAACATATCAATAATAAATTAAAAGAAGATGGTTATGAAATGGATGACATTAATTTCTTTTTAGAAAGAGTAGGGACAAACTTAAACAATATTGATAATGAATTAGACAAGTTAAAAATGTATACATTAGAAACCAAAAAAATTACTAACGAGGACATTACTAAAACAACTACTAAGGTATTAGAAGAAGAAATTTTTTCTCTAACAGATGCTATCATTCTAAAAGATACTAAAAAAGCACTAGAATTATTAGATAGTTTTTTAAATCAAAGCTACGATGAAATTCAAATTATCCTTTTATTAGCCAATCAATTTCATTTTTTATTTCAAGTAAAAAGGCTGATAAACAAAAATAAATCAGAATCAGAAATAGCCAAAATCTTAGAAGTAAATCCATATCGAGTAAAATATAGCATTAAAAAAATTTATTCTTATTCTGAAGGCATGATTTTAGAAAACATCAAGAAATTAGCAAAAATTGACCACGACATAAAACTAGGAAAAATGGATAAAAACTTAGCTTTAAAATTATTTATTCTTCATTAAAAAATACTAAAAAAGAAGTAGAACAAATGAACTATTTCAAAATTAGTATTTTTTTCACTTTTTAGCAAAAAAAGAAGGATTTTTCCTCATCAACAAAGAATAATATAAGTAGAAGGAAAATATTTGTCAAATAATAGAAGATGAAAAAAATAACTAGTATTGTCGAATTGCTTTCTTCAACAATATTTTTGTGATAAATTAAAATAGCAAAGGGTGAATTAAATGTTAAAAATCAGTACAGAATATCGAAAAGGAGTATTTTTCGTAAGAATAATAGGGAGGTATGATAATGGGAGTAAAATAAAAGAAATACTAGATATTATTGATGAATTAGGAATTAGTAACATCGTATTCAATTTAAAAAAACTAGATTTTCTTTCCATAGAACAAATCAAAGAAATCTATAATTTTAAAGAAAATAGAAAAGAAAAAAATTTATTCATTATCTACAATCAAAGAAAAAGTAGGTTATTTAAAAATTTTCTTCCCAATCTAGATAAAGAATTAGATGTATTTTCTTATCTCTAGAATAAATTGATCTAGATAATGACAAGAAGGGTTTTTTATGAATGATACAATATTACTTAATTTGATCAAAGAAAATAAAGGATTAATTTGTTCAATCATTAATAAATACACCAAATATTATGAATTCGATGACTTATATCAAGTAAGTATAATTGGCATAATGAAAGCATATAAAAATTTTGATGCAAGCAAAAATGTAAAACTAACAACTTATATGTATAAACATATTCTAGGAGAAGTATTAGCCTATGTTAAAAAATCTAATTTTGTTAAAGTATCAAGAGACTATTATAGCTTATACAAAAAAATCTTAGAAGCTAGAACTTTATTGACACAAAAATTAATGAAAGAACCTAGTACTACAGAATTATCCCTTTTTTTAGAAATAGAAGAAGATTTAATTAATGATGTGATTAAATGCCAAGCCAGTGTAAAAAGTCTCGATGAAGTAATTATGGAAGACGGAAAGAAACTAACATTACTAGATAAAATCGCTGATCACTATTCAGATAGCGAACAATATCTAGAAAGTATTTCCTTACAAGAAGGACTAAAATCCTTAACAAATGAAGAATACGAATTAATCAATTTAAGATACTTTGAAGACAAAACCCAGAGTGAAATAGCTAAATTTTTTGGTACAAATCAAGTCCAAATCTCTAGAAATGAGAAAAAAATACTAAAAAAATTAAAAAATAACCTTTGTAAACCCTTATAAAATAAGGAATTCATAAAAATGTAACCGAATTGGTTACATAAAAAAACTTGATTTTGTGAGAAAATAAAAATTAGGTGATGAACAGATGGGGACAACACATAGAAGAAATGAAGATGTTTACGAAATTATTGCAGCAAATATTAAAAAATACCGTAAGGAAGCAAAGATTACACAAGCTGAACTCGCTGATAGAGCACATTACTCACATGAGTTCATAAGAAGAATCGAAGCTCCCAATGGAAAAAAGTATTTCTCAGTAGATACTTTAGTACAAATCGCAAATGTTTTAGGAATCAATCTTGAAACATTAGTAAAAGGAATAGACAATGAAGAAAAATAGACTTCATTGTTTTATTTTGGTATAAAAAAGAAAAGAAAAACCCATATTATAAATGGTGAAAATATGAAAAATCAAGAATATCAAGAATTTATTAAAAAGTATACTCCTAAACCAAAAATAGCAAAAAATGGATCAATAGCATTTCTAGTCGGAGGACTTCTTGGTCTTTTTAGTGAAATACTTCTAGAAATTTACATGTTTCTCTTGCATTTACCCAGAAAAGAATCAGGAGTATTAGTTATTTTAACTCTTATTGTAATTGCCTCTATTTTAACAGCTTTTGGCATATTTGATATTTTAGTAACAAAAGTAAAAAGCGCTCTAATTATCCCAATTACAGGATTTGCTCACTCTATAACATCAGCAGCATTAGAATATAAAACAGAAGGATTAGTCCTAGGAATAGGAGCAAATATTTTCAAATTAGCAGGAACAGTAATTTTATACGGTGTTGTAGCTGTTTATTTATTTGGAATATTAAGAATATTAATTATGGGAGGATAAAATGACAACAACTTATAAAAATGTATTTATTAAAGAAACTGCTACACATGCAGGGATATATGAAGCAAATGGACCATTAAAAAAATATTTTGATAAAACTTACACAAAAGATTTATATTTTGGAGAAAAAAGTTGGGAAAAAGCTGAAATTAAGTTGTTAAAGGATACCATTACTACATTATTAAAAAAATCAAGAAAAAAAGAATCTGAAATTGATTTAATTATTTCTGGAGATTTAATCAATCAAATTGCATCAAGTAACTATGCCATAAGAGAATTTGATATTCCCTTTTTAGGAATTTATAATGCTTGTGCCACCAGTAGTGAAGGAATGATTATCGCTGCAAATTTTATTGAAGGCAAAAAAGCAAAAAATTGTATCGTTTCAACAGTAAGTCACAATACCGCTGCCGAAAAACAATATCGAAACCCGACAGAGTATGGAACACCAAAACCAGAAACTTCAACATTTACAGCAACAGGTGGAGCAGCTATTCTTTTAACGAATGAAAAAACAAAAGTAAAAATAGAATCCTCTACCATAGGAAAAATCGTTGATAAAGGCACAAAAGATGTTAATCATATGGGAGCAGTAATGGCACCAGCAGCCGCAGAAACTATATATGAACATTTAACAAAATTAAAACGAACTCCCGATTACTATGACTTAATCCTAACTGGAGATTTAGGAAAATATGGAAAAGAAATTTTAATAGAATACTTAAAAAAAGTATACCATCTAGATATTTCTAAACAATATAACGATTGTGGAACTATGCTATATGATGTCAAAAAACAACCTGTCTTTGCAGGTGGTTCAGGACCAGCATGTAGTGCTCTAGTAAATTTCAGTTATATCTATCACGAATTAAAAGAAAAGAAGCTAAAACGAGTCCTAATTGTTCCAACGGGAGCATTATTTTCTCCCACTATGTATTTTCAAAAAGAATCTCTTCCTGCAATTGCTCATGCAGTAGGTTTGGAGGTAGTGGAATGATTTATTTAAATTCTTTTCTGTTTTGTGGTACAATTTGTTTGATTTCACAATTGATATTAGATAATACTAAACTTACACCAGGACACGTGACATCCTTATTTGTAGTAATAGGTGCATTCTTAGATATTTTTGGTATTTATGACAGATTTGTTTTATATTGTGGAGCAGGAGCAATTATTCCTATCACATCTTTTGGACATTTATTAATCCATGGAGCAATGGATACTGTAGGAAAAATTGGACCATTAGGCTTAGCATTTGGAATTTTCAATTTAACTAGTGCTGGAATTAGTATCGCCTTAGTATCAGCATTCATCTTATGCTTATTACTAAAACCCAAACATTAACACATTCTAAAAGATAAATTTCAACAACATAAATAAAATTCCTCCACCAAAACAAAATTTAGAAGTTTTTAAATAAGAATACTGAAAAGAAGAGGGGAGTAATTCTAAAAAAGAAATCGAAAGCATAATCCCAGCAATAGAAGCAAATAATAACCCTAATACAAAATTATTAATAATAGACATTAAAAAGAAATAAGTAATAATTGCACCAAGTGGTTCAGATAAAGCTGAAACAAGAGTATAGAAAAATGCTTTTGTTTTTTTCTTTGTAGAATAATAAATAGGCACAGAAATAGAAATCCCTTCAGGAATATTATGTAAAGCTATCGCAATAGCTAAAGAAATACCAAGACTTGTATTTTTTGTTGTAGAAATAAATGTAGCCATTCCTTCAGGAACATTATGTAAAACAATCGCAATCATCGAAATAATTCCCACTTTAAATAAAGAAGATTGATTACATTCCTTATTTACCTTCTTTCGAATCAAAAAAGAGGCAAATATCCCTAACATTATAAAACCAAAGACCAAAAGCAAAGTTTTAAAATCAGAAACATACTTTTGAATTAAAGAAATAGACTCTGGAATTAAATCCGTAACAGATACACAAAACATTACCCCACTAGCAAAAGCAAGACTACCAGCTATTAAACGATTAGTATTAGATACTTTAAAAAAAATAGGAAATAACCCTAACATTGTAGAAAATCCTGCTAATATCGTTAAAAGAAAAGCAATTTCGATAGTATTCATTATATCACCAATAAATTATATGATAAATAAGTATTATTTCAACAAAAATAAAAACAATCTAAATTTTAATTAACAAAAAATACTTAACCAAAACTGTAAATCCATTAAAAGAAAAGACAAAATAAGTATTTTTAGTGTATAATAAATGATAAATGATTAAAGGGGAAATAAATATGGTAAAAGATTTATGCTTTGAAATTATCGAAAAATGTTTAAATGAATGTATGTTTTGTTCCTCCAATTCCAACTGTAACAAAAAACAAATCATAACATTTGAAAACTTTAAAAAAGTAATCGACCACTTTATGTCTACAGGTGGAATACAAGAACTATCTCTATCTGGTGGAGAACCATTTCTTCATCCTCAATTAATAGAAATGGTCAAATATACAAAATCCCTTCATATAAAAACAGTAATATTTACTAGTGGTGTAATCAAAAAAAACAAACTCAATAATGCAGCCCAAAAGTATTATTTAAAAGAATTCAATAACGCAATAAAAGAAGTACAACAAAACGAACCAGATAATCAATTTCTATTAGAGAAAATAAGAACTTATTATAATAACTTATTAAATCCAACTGAAATAGGAGGAATAAGTAAAGAAGTATTAAACACTTTAAATGATATTGGTTTAGATAAAATAGTATTTGATGTTCAAGCTTATGAAGCTGAAACAGATCATAAAATCATGGGAAGAAAAGAACCATCAAGACAAGCACTATTAGATTCCATAATAAGAGCATCTCAAACTAATATAAACATAGATATCCACTTTATACCAATGAAATTAAACTATAAAGAAATACCTGATATCTTAGAATTATTAGAAATAGCCAAAATACAAAACATCAGTATCTTAAACTTTCTCCCTCAAGGAAGAGGAAGAATAAATAAAAAAGAACTATTACTATCTGAAAAAGAAAAAAAAGAATTCTTTACTATATTAGAACAATCTAAAAAATATTACACCGGCAACATAAGAATAGGAACACCATTTTTTGATGAGCAAACGCACCAATGCAACGCTGGCTTGGAAAAACTAGATATAAAATTTGATGGCACTGTCCTACCATGTCCTGCTTTTAAAGAACTAACAAAAGAAGAATGTGAAAAATTTAATATAAAACTACCCAACATATATTCCAATTTAGAAGAAATAAAAATAAAGGGAGAAGGAAAAAGGGCTTACCAGTTGTGTAAGCAAGTATATAAAAATAGAAAAAAATAATATTACTGAGTCTATAATAAATTTGTATTCTTATATTTATAGCAAGATTGTAAGAGTTTTATAAAAAATAAAAAGCAAGTATTTTTTCTACTTACTTTACAATATAAGGATTTTTCCTACTACCATCACCAGATACATACAAAGCATCTTTAGATAAGTAAAGGACTGGGCGATAATATGCATCTGTTTCTGCATTTGCTAATAAGCCACTCCCAGAACCAGAAATTTTATAAACGGAATAAGTATTTTGATTGCTTGCCGTCATTGTCCACCAAGAATACATAAACTTAGATAAATAATTATAATTTATACAAGATTCACTAATAGCCTTATTACAATTACTATCCAAAGAAGCATTCAAATAATCGTATAAAGGTAAAAATCCAACAAATTGATTTTCAATAATTGCACTTTTTTCTAATCCACCTGTTTTATCAGTATCTTCTGTTGCTCTTTTACCGACTTCTAAATTGTGAGCAATAACTAATAATTTATTATTTGAAGTAATGATTTGAGTATCTTTATAAAAAGCATCTGCAGTATCTTTAATCCGACTAACTGAATAATCATTAATTCCAATTTGCATATCTTCCTCTATATTATATCGATCATCCCAAGGAACAGGCTCACTTTGTTCTGTATAAATAATAACAGCACTATCTCCACTAAATTTAACAATACGATAAGTCTTCCCACTAAACTTAATATAATTATTAGGAGAATCTCCTCGATAGACAAGTTCATCATTTAATTGATATAATCCAGTACCACTTTCTTTAATTGGCACCATCTTCTTAATATAATCAATAAAAGTAACCGTCTTATATTTATTTCCACAATCTAAAACAGGAACATAACGATACTGCCCATTAATATTAGTAACAGTAACATTACCACTACAAGTAGAAGTTTCATCTTTCAAGTACTCACTAATCGTTTTCATTTCTTCAGCACCGACTAAATCACTATCAGATAACGTTACAACATCATTATAATTTTTGGGGAATCGATTCTTATTCTTAGCCAAATAATTTTTAGAAGCATTTACCATAATCTCTTCAATTTCAACATAAGAACGCTTATAAAAAAACTTATTATAGACAAAAGCTCCTCCAAATAAAATAATAATAATAGCAACAAAAAAACCAATAACTAAATAAAGTTTTTTCTTATCCATCTCTTTTAATTTATCTTTCATCATCTACACTCCTCACCAGATACTTAGAGTATAGCAAAAAATCCCTAACTTTTCAAGTCAACAATATCTATTTTCTTTTTGATTAATTTGTGATATGATAAAACAAAGATAATACAAAAGGATAGGGATTAAAATGATAAAAAGTAATAATAATACAAATTTAGTACTTTATGACATTAATAATTTTTTAAATAAATATACACGCTTTTTAAGTAAAGATATTTATATTAATAGCAATACTTATCAAACTTTTATGAACCAATATCAATATCTTTACCAAAAATTAAAAGAAGATCAATTTTTATATCAAGGAAACCCAAGCTATCAAAAAGTAGAAAAAATCAAAAAAGAAGAAAAAGATTTATTAAAATTACACAATCAAAAATACTTAAAAAGAAAAAAAGAAGAATATATTTCTTTCTTTAAAGAAAATGAAATACTAGACAATAATCAAAAAAATATGATTCTAAGTAATGAAAATAAACTAGTCTATTTCAATGATAAAAATAACCTTGCTTTTATCCTAGCAAAAATAAAATTTCTCATCAAAGAAGAAAACAGAAAAGAAAAAAACATCATCATTTTAACAAAAGAGAAAAAAAGTAGAGATGAAATCAAAGCAGAATTATTAAAAAATCAGTTAAAAATAAATTGCTTTTTTTTAGAAGAATATCAAGATAAGTTATTAAAAGAAAAAGAGATAAAAGTAACTTATTCAATCAAATATCATATTTTTAAAAAATACCTTTTAGAAACTCTTTATCAAGATAAAAAAGCCTTTACTAAATTTTATGAAAAATTTAAAAATTATCTTTATCTGAACAAAGATTATAAAGACTTTGATACCTTTAAAGATTATCATTCCTATCTTTATAAAAGAATGTATCTAGAAAGCAAATTATCTTTAAAAGATTTTATTACACAAGAAATAATCAAAAGAAAAGAACATTTTCGTACAATTCTAAACGAGAAAATGCAAACAGAAACAGAAGTAAATATTGCTAACTTTCTTTACTTAAATAGTATCAACTATACATACAGCAAAGAAAAACATCTTTTTTCTCTAGAAGATGGATTACCAATATACTATATTAATCAGGAAATAGATGATTTTATAAATCATTCAACAAAAGAAAATTGCCTTTACTTATATCAAAAATATAAATCATCAAAAAAGACTTTAGAAGTATTAACTTATGAATTAATTAAAAGAAGATATCCAATGGAAAAAAGAGGGAAAGATGCAATCTATAACACATTAAAAATAACCACCATGGACAGTTATGTTACTGAGTTTATTTCCAAAGTTCTAATTCCTTTAACAAAAAATCCAAAAGAAATAGAAAACTATAATCCTACACAAAAAGAAGAATTAAAGAAAATTTTAAATCACTATCAAAAAGAAAAAAAGGAAAATCATTATATAGAAGAATTCACTTTAAAGAAAAGAACAGAAGATTCTCTAGAAAATACTTACCCAATTCTTCTTAATATTACAAATATTATTCCTAAAAAAAATTATCTTATCATCATAGAAAATGATTTAAAGAATCCAATTTTAAATCATCAATTAAAATTAAATTTAGAATATAAAAATTACTTAAATCAAGAAAAATGGCTATTGTTTTCTGATACTTATCTTTCTTTTGAAGAACGAAATCAAATGACCGAACAATTTCTCAAAGAAAATATTCATACATTAAATCATCTTATTCTTCAGCAAAAATGCCAAATAGAAGTCATTTTTTATCCAGATAACCATCGTTTTAAAGAAAAAGAGAATTTGGCATTAGCATTAAATGATATCCTAAATCAACTAAACAAAAATACCGTAGTCATTGCATTATCCAAGAAAGAAGAAATAAGCGATTTAACAAAAAATTCAGTATTTAAAGGACAAAGTCCAACCACCATTTCTAATGGAAAAAATGATTATTCTTGCCTAGAAATAGAACAAATAAAAAAGAAATATTCAAACGTTATTTTACCCAATTTCATAAACAATACTTTTCTAGATTCATCAAGCAAACAAGAGCGCTATGAAAAAAAATTATTCCTAGCAACAAGCATCCTTAACACCAAAGAAAAACTTTACCTCCTAGCTCCAATCTCAAAAGAAGAAAAAGTAAAAAAATTCTTAAAAAATTTTTCAAATATCACTTATAAAAAGAGTATAAAATAAAATAAGTTTCATATAATTCCTTGAAAGGAAAGATAATATGAAACAAATAATACCATTTAAAAAAGACCTATTATTTAAAACAAAGGTAAGTGAAATTACTTCTATATCTCTAGAACATAGTATTGCAATAAAAAATAGTGAAAAAATTAGTGGGGAATTTCATATTACTGGCGATTATAAAATGACTGAGGCTTCAATTAACCGAGAAAACTTCAACTTTAAAATCCCTTTTGATATTGAACTAGAAAGCAAATATATTCCTTCTACTTTAACCATTGATATTGATAACTTTTATTATGAAGTAGTAAACAATGAAGCCCTTCAAGTGAATATTGACCTTTATATTGAAGGAGAAAAAGAGAAAGAAGAAAAAATAATAGAAGTACCACCAACAACCGAACAACCAAAAGAAATGAATATAGAAATTCCAAATCTTGAGGAAAATGAAATTACTTCTTCATTTTTTCCTGAAAATAAAGAGGAACATCCTGAAAAATCATCTTCCGAGGAAAGAGAAGAAAAATTAATTCCAGAAATTACTTCACCCCAAAAAGATACCATAATTTTTGAAGAAGAACAGCAAAAAACATCCAAAAAAGAATTCAATTTATTTGAAAATATAGATAATTCAGATACTTACGTTACTTATTATGTATATATTGTAAAAGAACAAGATACCATTGATAGCATTATGAAAAAATATAACATTGATAAAGAATCAATTAGTTTATATAACAATTTAGAAGAAATAAAACCTGGTATGAAACTCATCATTCCAAATAAAAATGAATAAAGAAATCCGTAATTTACTCGCTGAAAATCACATTATCATCAAAAAAATAACCATTAAAAATAACATTCGTATGATAGAAACTGACGATGAAGTATTAGTAATCAAAAAAAAAGAACATGATCTAGGCCCTTTATATAAATATTTAAAGTCTAGATCTTTTGATTATTTTCCAGAAATTCTTTATCAAACCAAAAATTATGATATTTATCGCTATATTGAAGAAACTCCATTACAAAAAGAAGAAAAAGCAAATGATATCATGAAATTAATTACTCTTCTTCATAGCAAAACTACTTTTTATAAAGAAATAGATGAAAATTCTTACAAAGAACTTTATGAAACCACAATAGACAGAATTGAATATTTAATTAACTATTATCAAGATATCACAGAATTAATCGAAAGAGAAGAATATATGTCTCCTTCCTCTTATCTTTTCATCAGAAACATTTCTAAACTCTTTTTAGCTCTAAATTATTCCAAAAACCAAATGGAAAAATGGTATCAAATTATTTCAGAAAAGAAAAGAGTACGAATTACCCAAATTCATAATAATTTAAAACTAGAACATTACTTACTTGATCAAAAACCTTATCTAATTAGTTGGAATAAAAGTAAAAAAGATATTCCTATCTATGATTTAGTAAACTTTTACCAAAAATATTACCAAACATTTGATTTTTGTAGCCTTCTTCATACTTATGAAATGCATTATCCTATGCTAAAAGAAGAAAAAATACTTTTTTTTGCCCTCATCTCCATTCCTCAAAAAATTGATTTTAATACTAACGAACTAGAATTATGTCAAAAAATTAGAAATTTTTATGACTATTTATTTATCACAGATAAACTAATCTTAGATTATTTACCCAAAGAAGAAAAAAGAACAGGATAATCTTTTCTTCTTTTCTTTTTAGAATACAAAAAAGGAGAGGAAGCATAATAAATATAGGTGAATAAAAATGATAATAAGATTAGGTTACGTGGCAATTAGCAATGCCATCAAAACTTCAACTTCAACGCCTTATCCATATACAACTTGGATAAAAGAAAAAAATCAAGAAAAATTAGATCATATTATTACTTCAAATCTAGAATCTCTTTATCAAACATTAATCTATAACGAGAAAAATCATATTCATTTTTATCGAATCTCTTCTAATTTAATTCCCTTAGCCACACATCCCAATGTTTCTTTCGATTATTTAGAAAAATTCCTTCCTTACTATAAAAAAATAAGTTCAATTCTTCAGAAAAGTAAAATACGAGTAGATTTCCATCCCAATCAGTATTGTGTCTTAAATAGTGTAAAAAAAGAAGTAATATCTTCATCTATTTGCTTACTAGAATATCATTACCAATTACTCAAAATATTAGATATTCAAGATAAAATTATTCTCCTTCATATAGGAAGTAATGCTTTTGGAAAGAAAAATTCCTTATCAAGATTTATTCATACCTTTGAAAACCTTCCTGATAATTTAAAAGAAATTATTGCCATAGAAAATGATGATAAAGTATTTAATATAGAAGATTGTTTATTTCTGGCAAAACAATTAAATATTCCTGTTGTATTAGACTATCATCACCATCAATGTAATCCAGCCCCCAAAGAATTATCCACTTACTTAAACGATATTTTTCTCACTTGGAAGAAAAAAGGAATGACACCAAAAATACACTTTAGTTCTCCTAAAAACAAAAGAGAATACCGAGCTCATAATGACTATATTGAAGTCAACTCCTTCATCCAATTTTTAAATCTTTTAAAACAAAAAAATCAAGATGTTGATATTATGTTAGAAGCAAAAGCCAAAGATGATGCTCTATTTCGTTTGGTAAGAGAATTGAAATATCATGAAAACTATCTTTTTTTAGATGAAACCAGTTTCAAAATAGAATAAGCAAAACAAAATTCGTCAAAAAACATAAAATAAATTAGGTGATATTTTATGGAAAAAGCAGAAAAGAAAGTAATCATCGATCCTTATCGAGGAGGAGAGGACATTGGAAGTAGTATTCATGGAATCATTGAAAAAAACTATAACCTAGATTTAAGTAAGTATATTGCAAACAGACTAAAAGAATTAAATATTCCTGTTTCTTTAACAAGAGACAAAGATGACACTCTTTCAATTGATGATCGGGTAAAAAAAATTCAATCCACTTACGGAAAAGGAAATGATGTTATTGTGATTTCTAACGCCTTAACGACAGGGGGAAAAAATGCTGAAATTATCTATGCCTTAAGAAATAGCAACACTCTTGCTAAATTAGTTCAAGAAAATCTTGAAAAAATTGGTTTAAAAGTAGAAAAATACTATCAAAGAAGATTACCAAGTGATACAGCCAAAGATTATAATCAGTTAATTAGAGATACTGCAAATAATGAAAGTATAATTATTTATTACGGAAATATTGATAATGAAAAAGAAGCCACTTATTTAAAAAATAATCTAGAAAATATAGGAGAAGCAATTGTTATTTCCTTAGCAAATTACTTAAAAGTACCTTACATTCCAATTAATGATAAAGATTATTATATTGTCAAAAAAGGAGATAGCCTATATAGTATTGCTAATAAATACAACACCAGCGTAAATGATTTAAAAACATTAAATAATCTTTCTACCAATAATCTAAGTATTGGGCAAGTCCTAAAACTACCAAACAATAATCAAACAGCAGATACCGCGAAAAATATTTCCTATACAGTAAAGAAGGGAGATAGTTTATATAGCATTGCTAATAAATATAATACTACGGTCTCCATACTCAAAAGCAATAACAATCTAAAAAGTGAAACTCTACAAATTGGGCAAATCTTAAAAATACCTGCTAACGAAACAGAAGAAACTAATCAGATTACTTACCAAGTAAAAAAAGGAGATAGTCTGTATAGTATTGCTAAAAAATATAATACTACAGCAGAAGAAATCAAAAAATTAAACAATCTAAGTTCTAACTTACTTCAAATAGGACAGATTCTAAAAATAAATAGTAATTCTTCCAATAACACAATAAATTATAAAGTAGTAAGTGGAGATAGCTTATACAGTATTGCCAAAAAATATAATACTACAGTAGATAAAATTAAAAATTTAAACAATTTAAACACAAATCTATTACAAATTGGTCAAACCTTAAAAATTCCTACAAATTCATAAAGTGTTTTTTATTTATAAGGAAACTACGATTTTTGTGTATAACTGGTAGTTAATCGAATGGGTGCAATTATTTTGCACCCA
>CAKPHZ010000030.1 GCA_934162265.1 uncultured Bacilli bacterium
GCAACAAAGTTAACAAAGAAAAACTAGGCTTTATAATACCTAGAGAGGATTTTTTAATTAAAACTGTCAAACTCGGGCATTAATACCAAGTTTTTTCTTTAAATGAGACAATACAATTGACGCAGTAACACTATCAGTATCTGGATTACGATGTCCAAAAACATATACTTTTTCCATATTTTTCACTTCCTCTTTCGTTAACCAATTATATAATAATTATGGTATAAAGTAAAGATTTTTATTCATGAAATAAAATACTACTTATTAGAATATAATAAAATTTAAAATACTTCAATAGAAATTTATTTTAGTAAGAAACCAAAATAATCATATTGCATTATCTTTTGGATTTTGTTATAATGAAAAAAATAGGAGGAGTGTAAAAAGTGGAAAAACAGAAAAATAAAAATAATATCATTTACATCGTAATCGCTGTTCTTACTCTGATGGTTGCAATTACAGGTGCAACATTTGCATACTACACAGCAACTTCCACAGTAAATAACGTAATAACGGGTAATATGGCAACAATTAGATTTAATATTAGTGTTGCAAAAAAAACAAATGTAGACAATACAAGAGGATTAATTCCTATGACAAATTCAATGGTAGAAAAGGCAATATCAAATGCTAGTACAAAAGGTATTTGTTTAGATGATAACGGAAACGCAGTATGCCAAGTATACAAGATAACCATTAACAACAGCAGTACTGCTGGTATGTATTTTGACGGATATGTTACTTTGACTGGTGGGTCTGGAGTACCAACAGACTATACAACTTGGGGAAGTACAACAGCAACAACAATGAGATGGGCTCAGGCATTTTGTACAGAAACTTCCAACAATCTAGCTTCATGTACAACAGCAGGAACTTCAACTGCAAGACAAACAGAGTCAACTGGATTTACTTGGACAGCTTTAGGCTCTGATACATCAAGTAAATTAGATACAACAGAAATTATTGATGCTTATGCTTCAGCAACAAAGAGTGCAACAATTCAAGGAAATGCTCATACAATAATTAATAAAAACTATATTCGAGTAAGCAAACATAAAGGAACAGGGTATGTTCAAGCATCTGATGTTACATCAGCATTAGTATATAATCAATTTTTATCTCCAAAAGATGCAAGTACAGCGAATGATACAGGAGATAGTTCAAAAACATATACGGATGCACAAGTATATTATATAGTAGTATGGTTAAGTGAAACAGGAACAAACCAAACAGCAGGTTCAGGAGTAACAAATACTCCAGCTACAACAGATAATTTCTTTCAAGGAACAGTAACTTTTATTTCTGCTCAAGGTAGTGAGGTAACCTCTAGATTTGGTGATTATGTTGCTGTTACACCAGATACTACAAAATAAAATGATATAAGGCATATCGACGTATATGCTTTTTTTAATTAAAAAAAATATTGAATAAAAAAGCAATCTTGAAATTTCTAAGATTGCTATTAAGATAAATGGCGCCCTTCCTGTTGCATATTTTCCATCTCGTTAAAATAGGACTGATTATATTGTTGAAATTCTTCTGTAATATCCAAAAAATCATCTAAATTTTGTTTATCCAAACAATTACAAATTTTTTGAAGATAAGAAGAATTTTTAGTATCCACTAAATGAGAAATTGACTGAATATGTTTCAAAAATTCCATTTGGTGATCATCACTCAAATAATTATAATAATCATCTAACATCATTTTTAAATATCCAATTATCATTTCATCTTGTTTTTTTACTACTTGAAATAAATTAAAATATTTCTCTGCCTCTATTTGTTTTTTTACCTCTTCTAATATTTCAGTAGTAATAGGCAGTTCTATCTTTACTCCACCTTTCATTCTAAAAGCAGTATTTTTTTCTTCATCAATAACCCATATACCCTCTGGTTGAACATGATAATTACTTGTATTTGCCATAATGTTCTCCTTTATTTCTTTTTTCTTACCTAAATTGTATCACAAAAAATAAAATATGTATCATAAATTATCAAAAAAATAAAAATAAATCCCGAAAAGAAAAAATATTCCTAAATCAATATAAGCTAGGAATATTTTTTAAATCTTATTTTTCTTTCCCACAATTCGGACAGAACTTATCAGTTTCATTTAATTTTGTTCCACAATAAATACAATATGATACATTTTGATTAGAATTAACTTGGATATCCTGAAAAGAATCATCATCATTAGGATTATCTTTAAATATTCCATTTTTACTAACCATAACAGAACTATCATATTGATATTTTCCACTAAAAGCCATAATAGGAATCATTATCCATGAAAATAAAGTCATTAAAATAGCAAATCCTGTATCCTGATGAAATTTTTTTGCCAAATTATAATTACATACAAAATTAGCAAATAAAGGAACTATTCCAATCAGTACTCTATAATCATCACTACCAGATAGTTGAATTATAACAGAAAAAATTAATAGCAAAAACCACCACCAGTTAAGACCAGAAATTTCTACTTTTATCCAAGAATTATAAATAGGAATAATTGCTTCCCAACCATTCTTTCCACATTTTTGAAAAAATTTCCATGCAGCAATAATTTCAAAAATTAAAATTCCAATGAAAACAAGAAGAATAAAAATAATAATTCCACCCAAAGCACCCCAAATAGCACCTAGTCCAAAATTATAATCACTCATCTCAAATCTCCTTCCTCTACTATAATATAATAAATATTTAAAATAATGTAAAGTAGAATTTAAAAATACTAATTTAGAATATTGATGAATAACTAGAAGAAATCAATTTAAGTATTTTAATCAAAAAAATCTATTGTCAATTTATTTAATAATTTGTATAATGAATTTATAGAAAGAGGAAAGGTGAACAAAATGAATAATACATATAAAATAACAACAAGAAATGATGAAGAAACTATTGAAGTAGCACAAAATCTAGAATCTGAAAAATTTCCAAATATGGTAATTTGCTTAAATGGAGATTTAGGAAGTGGAAAAACAGTATTTACCAAAGGATTTGCTAGTGCTATGGCAATTGAAGAAGTAACATCTCCAACATTTAATATTATTAAAGAATATGTAGGAGAATTACCTTTATATCATATAGATGTTTATCGTACTAATGGAAAAATCGATAACTTAGGAATTGAAGAATACTTTGATAAAGGTGGAGTTACTATTATCGAATGGGCAGAAATGATTGAGGATTATCTTCCAGAAGAAAGATTAGATATTACTTTCAAAATTACTGGAGAAAACTCTAGAATCATGGTAATTACACCACATGGAGAAAAATATATTCGTGTCTGTGAGGATGCATTATGATAAACTTATTTATAGATACCTCCGCAAGTGATGTATCTATTGCTGTCTTAAAAGAAGATAAAGTATTAAGTGAAATCAATAAAAATATTCCAAACAAACATTCTGTTTATGTTGTCCCTTTTATTGATGAAATACTAAAAAATGCAGCATTAACTCCAGATATGATAGAAAAAATTTATGTTGTAACAGGACCAGGATCATTCACAGGAGTAAGAATAGGAGTAACAATTGCTAAAACTTATGCTTATTTAAAAAAAATTCCCATAACAGCAGTATCTTCATTAAAAATGTTAGCCTTATCAAAAGAAGGAGAAACTATTCTATCATTGATTGATGCTAAACATAATCATTATTATTTAGGATTATACAATAAAGAAAAAAAAGAAATCATAAAAGAACACTTTGGTAATAAAGAAGAAGTATTAAAAATAATAGAAAAACATCATCCAGTTATTGTTTCTAATGAAGAAATTAATAACGAGGAAATAAAAACTTCAAAACAAACATTAGATATTCAAAAAATTATATCTTATTATCAAAATGAGCAAGAAGATAATTATTTTACTATTAAACCTAATTACTTAAAATTACCACAAGCTTTAGAGGATAGACATGATTAGAGAAGTAGTAGAATTAGAAAGCCCTAATCCATATGCTAAAAGAATAGAATTTTATCAAGAAGACATCGTAGTAGGATATTTAGATTATTCTCTTATCTACGATAGAATGGAAATTGATAATTTCTTTGTTGAAGAAAATAATAGAAGATGTGGAATAGGTAAAAAATTGATGAGTTATTTAATTGCAGAAGCAATTACTAACCATGTTGTAAATATTACATTAGAAGTAAGAATAACCAATGAAATAGCTAGAAATTTGTACAAAAATTTTGGTTTCAGAGAAGTTGCTTTAAGAAAATTTTATTATGGTGATGAAGATGGAATATTAATGGAAAAGCAGGTGATGTAAATGAAAGATATTTATTGTTTAGCAATTGAATCTAGTTGCGATGAAACCAGTATGAGTATTGTGAAAAATGGAAATACTGATCTAGCAACAGTTGTATTTACTCAGATAGATATTCATAAAAAATTTGGAGGTGTTGTTCCCGAGATTGCTAGTCGCAGTCATATCGAAAGTATTACTATTGTTTTAGATGAGCTATTAGAAAAAGCCAAAATGAATATGAATGATATAGATATTATTGGAGTAACTTATGGACCTGGGCTAATTGGTTCACTTCTAATCGGGGTTGAATGTGCTAAAACAATAGCACTAGTAACAGGAAAGCCATTAATTCCTGTTCATCATATTGCTGGACATATCTATGCTAATAATTTAAAAGAAAGATTATCATTTCCTTTAATTGCGCTAGTAGTAAGTGGAGGACATACAGATTTAGTTTATATGAAAGAAGATTATTCTTTTCAAAGAATTGGTTCTACCTTAGATGATGCAGTAGGAGAAGCCTATGATAAAGTGGCTAAAATTTTAGGATTAGATTATCCAGGTGGACCAATCATTGACAAGAAAGCAACATTAGGAAAAGATACTTACAACTTACCATATCCATTAGATGATGCTAGTTTTAACTTTAGTTTCAGTGGAATAAAAAGTGCTGTAGTCAATTTAGTTCATAATGAACATCAAAGAGGAAATGATATTCGAATTGATGATATGTGTACATCTTTTCAAAAAAGAGTAGTTGCTATTTTAACTAAGAAAACTAAACATGCTTTACAAGAGTATAATGTGAAAAATTTAATTGTAGCAGGAGGCGTTGCCGCTAATCAAGGATTAAGAAAAAATCTAGAAGAAATGGCAAAAGAAAATGACATTCATCTTTCTTATCCAGAAATAAAATATTGTACTGATAATGCAACCATGATAGGAGCAGCAGCATACTACGCTTATCAAAAGGGAGTAAGAGGAGACTTAACCCTAAATGCTAAAGCAACGGATACACTTTATCAAGGTTTTTTAAATAAAAATACTGATCAAGATTAGTTTTTTTGAAAAAAAGTACCAAATTTTAGAATAAAAATCAAAAATATGCAAAAAATAATAAAAAAGTATAAAAAATCACTTGATTTCTCTAAAAAACTATTATATAATTAAGAAGTCATGTGAGATTACTGCTTAATTAGCTCAATCGGTAGAGCACTCGGCTGTTAACCGATAGGTCGTAGGTTCGAGTCCTACATTAAGCGCCATTATGACATATAAGTCCTTGAATTTCAAGGACTTTTCTTTTTGCTCTTTATTAGATATAATAAGAATGAAATCTTTCGTTTTTCTCATACTAAAATAAGAAGGAGCAAAAAGATGAAGAAGTATAATCAGAAAAAAATGTTTTTAACGAAGAAGAAAATAATTATCATTCTACTTATTATTCTTTTTATTTTAATAATACTACTATTAAGTGAAAACAGAGGAAAAGAAAGAATTATTGCTAAACAAAAAATAATTCCTATTACAAAAAATAAATTAGAGAAAATACAAGAAAATTATTCAGATTATGTTATTTTAAAAAATAAAAGTAATCTTTATGAAAAAGAAAAAAATACTTATCAAAAAGTAGCAACCATTAAAGGAACAGTAGAATTATCTCTTGATCCAAATTATATTGTTGAAGATGAATATTTTAAAATAAAAGATAGTAATTACTATATTAAATATACAGATATAACAAAAATAGATAACTTATCCCCATTATCTGGAGAATATAAAACTTATTCAAATTATATTCCTTATAATGAAAGTATTGTATTAAAAAATAAAGCAAAACTTTATCTACCTGATAATTCTTATTATGAACTAGAAAAAGGAACTTTTCCTCTTTTAATTAAAAATGATGACAAATATGGAATAGAATTCAATCACTCTTTAGTTTATGTTTCTAAAGAAGATGTCAAAGAAGTAATCAATCAAGAAAATACTGAAAAAAAACATACCAATGCCGTGTCTGTCTTAAATTACCACTATGTAGTAAGTGATAGCAACGAAAATGGAGAAAAAACTGAATGCAAGCAAAGTATTTGCATCACCGATACTATGTTTGATAGTCACATAAAATACTTAAAAGAAAATCACTTTTATGCAACTTCTATGAGAGATTTAGAACTTTATATTGAAGGAAAAATACAATTGCCTGAAAAAAGCATAACATTAACTTTTGATGATGGGTGGTATGTGGCAAGAACAATAAATATTTTAAATCAGTATCAAATGTTAGGAACACTTTTCTTAATCGGTAGTCTTGCTAATCCAAATGATTATAATTCTCCTTATCTAGAAGTCCACTCCCATACATGGAATATGCATAAAATTGGGGATTGTCCATCTAACATTGGAAGAGGAGGAATACTTTGTCTAGATGAAAATACTATTTTAGAAGACTTAAAGAAAAGTAGAGAATCTCTAAATAATACAACTTATTTTTGCTATCCATTTTATGATTATAATACTAGGGCTATTGAATTATTAAAAAAAGCTGGATTCACTATGGCTTTTGCAGGAGAACTAAAGGACAGTAAAGTTAGAGTAGGGCAAGATAAATATAAAATTCCAAGATATGTCATTGTAAATACAACTTCAATGGATACATTTAAAAAGTATGTCAATTAGATCCAAAAAAGGATCTTTTTTTAGAGAAAATTTCTTAATCAGTATTTTAATTTTAAAAATTATGTTATCCTTAAATAAAGGAGGATTTAATAATGAAGTACGAAGAAATATATATTAAATATTTAAATCAAGAAACAGATTTAATTTTATTTAATTTAAAAAAATCTTTTATTGAATATTATGGTGAAAGTAGCAGAAATAAAATAGAAAGTATTTTTGACAGTTTAGTTATAGTTTATTTAGCTAAAAATCCTTCACAAAAAGAACTGGGTGACAAGATTGAAAAGTCAAGTTTTAATTATAATGAATTAATTGCTATTTTACTAAAAAATCAATCAAAATTAACAGAAAAAGATCTTATTGAATATGCACTTAATAGTACAAAATTCATTTCTAATAAATTAACAAATTTTAAAGAAAAATTCATTGAGTTATCTTATTCTAAATTACTACAATCAAAAAAAATCAATTCAAGTTCTAAGAATATCTTACTTAATATGAGTAAAGGGTGCCTCGGTAAAGAATTAGAAGAATTCTTTACTGAATTTGTTGATGATTATACAGCAGGATTTAGTTATGCTGAAACAAATCATAGCGCTTTAATTGGTATAAGGATAAATAAACAAGGAAAGATAGCATTACATACTTTAATTCATGAGATTAATCATCAGTTGCAAAAAGAAGAAATATTTAAGGTCATAAATAAAGACCAAACGGAGCAATTTTTTTTAGTAGAAGGAATAACCAATAATAACAAAGATTTAGTCAACGAACTAATTAACGAATACATAACGAAAGATATTATGGATATTTTTAATCAAAAATTTTCTTCTTCTTTATTAGATTTAAAGTTTACTAGCGGATATTTACAAATAGATCAAATCAGTGGTAACGTAATGAAAAAAGTTTATACATTATTAAGAAAAGAAATAAAGGAGAGATTAATAAATGGAAATGCTAGGACAATTAGAAAGCTCATTGATGGAGAAAATAAGGAAAATTATCAATTATTAAATAATTTTTATAATAAAATTAGCTCAAATATGTTAGAATTAAAAGAAAATGAAACAATAAAAACATTCTCAGAATATGTAAATGTATTATCTGAAAACGAAAAAAATAGATATGTTCAATTTACTAATAGTATCTATCAATCCATCGAAAATAATTTTTTTAACTATCAACGATATGAAGAAGACTTAAAAAAGAAAGTTTCAGAAATGGTAGAAGAAGGACAAGCTAGAAAATTTAAATAAAATTTGTTTATTTTTTTAAAACTTTTTATATGTGGTATTTTAATTCTAAAAATTATGTTATACTATCCATGGTTATAAAAAGGAGGAAAGGTATGCTAAAAATTAAAAATATAAACTTTAAAGAAAAGTTTGCAGAAGCACATTTAAGACAAAGGATTTATGAAGGGACTAGTTATATCACTTTAATGGCAACGATTGAGTTTTATCCAAAGTTTGTAAACGACAGTATTTTAAGTGGAGCTCTTGACATAAAAGTTGACATGAAAGATATTCATTCTCTAAAAGATTTAGAAGAAAAAGAATTAAAAGGAGAAATTGGAAATGTAACAATATCTGTAAATAACGATGATATTTGGGAACACAACAAAAGTGATAATTTTTCTATTAAATTAGGCAAAATAAATGGACGTGAATTAGATTTTACGCTTAAAACAGAAGAATGTGAATTAAGTACCACATTAGAATTAATTAGTCTCTATACAACAAGTTCTAAAGAAGAAGAGTTAAAAAAAGTATTTTCTTTAGATGATTTCTATTCTAAAACATTAGAAAAAAAAGTAGGTACAAGTCAGATTATTAAGTATTTTGTTAAAGAATAGAAAGGATTTTACATGAATGAACAAATAGAAAGAATAAAAAAAGATTTAAAAGAATCCCTATCAGATTATCGTTACGAGCATAGCTTAAGAGTAGGAGAAGTATCAAAAGAATTAGCCCATATTTATCATGTAGATGAAGAAAAAGCCTATTTAGCAGGAATAATTCATGATATTGCCAAAGAATTTACGAAAGAACAAAATGAAGAAATCATAAAAAGAAATGGTTGCTCCCTAGATAAAAACTCAACGTCCAGAATAAATCATGCTATAATAGGAGCTGTTTATGCAAAAGAAAAATATCATCTAGATGAGGATATCATTCATGCTATTTCTTCTCATACTATAGGCGATATTCCCATGAGCACCCTAGATAAAATAGTATTTATTGCTGATAAAATTGAACCAGGCAAAAATTATCCAAAGATTGAAGAAGAAAGACGACTTGCCAAAGAAAATTTAGATAAAGCAATAATTCTTTGTATGGAAAACAATCATCAAAAACTAAGAAAAGAAAACAAGAAAATAGCTCCAAAATCTATAGAAGTATTAAATGATTTAAAAAATAAACTCTAAAGTCATTCACAAAAGCGTTAACTAAAGTTTGCATCTTTTTTTACTTTTACAAAATTTATGTGCAAAAAACATAAAAATATGTTATTATTTTAATAGAATAAAAGTTTCTAAATAGGTAGTAAGGGAGAGATAATAATGAAAATATCAATGACAGATATTGTTGAAAAACTCAATGAAAGAAATGACCTTTTCTATGATGTATTAATATTAAGAATGTATGATGAATACAAAAAGCTAGAATCTATCCGCGATAATTCATTTGATGATAATATTCAAATCAACCCACTAAAAATTTATAATTCATACAACAATATCAATATTCAATTTCAAAAATACAAAAGGACCAATTATTTCAGTAATGAGGTAAATAAAGAAATTGAAAAACAAATAATAATGCTATCAAGTTGTATCCAAAAATTTCAAACTCATAATAAAATAACCGTTCAAAACACTATTGATTTAATAACAAAATTAGAGTGCATACTAAATCTACCAGTAACTTTTCCTTCTGCAATTGAAAATTACTTATTCAAACAACTAAATTTAGAAGAGAAAAAAATAAAGAAAAAGAAATAAAAAGGAGCAAAACTTTATGAGTGAAGTCACTTTAAAAATAAAACAAGTTCTTGAAACAAGTATTGAACAAAATCAAATAGAAGAAAATAATAAAACAATTCAAGAACTTTCTGAACAATTAAATTTAATTCAAGAATTTATTTTTCAATATGAAAAAAATCATAATATACAATCAGCAAAATTACCTATTATTTATGAAAATCTAAACAAAGAAAATGTAAAAACAATAGAAGAGTATAGTCAATTATTTGAATTATTAAATTATTTTAAACAAAATAATACAAATCAATTATTTAATAATGATATTCAAAAAATTGAAACACTTTTTAATGAACTACTAACCGAAATAAAAAAATTAGAAGTTCAATTTCAAGAAAAAATAGAGGAACAAAATAAAACACAATTAAAAATAACAAAAAATATTTTAAAATATCAAAAATTATTATATACATTAGAAGAATTTGCTAAAGAAAAAATTATTTCTTCTAGTAATTTTGATGCCATTTATCAATATTTAAAAAATGAATGTACCTATCTTTTGGAAGAAGAAAAAGTTGAATTGATGTATGAAATGACCTTGCAAAATGCTAAATTAATGGACAAAAAAATCAAATTAGAACAAATCAAACAAAATAAGATAATCAAGCAACAGCGAAGAAATCAAGAGCAAAAACTTGAACAACAAGTCATAGAAAAAGAAAAAAGTAAGTCTAATCAAGATGAAGGAATTATAGAAACTAAGGAAGAAAATTCAACCCAATCTGTAGCATTTGATTATTTTACTCCAGAACAAAAAAATCTTTATCAACAAGCAAAAGAAATTTTATCTAAATATAATGGATTTTCGGAAGAAATAAATACATTTGTTGAAAAAAGAAATTCAAATGATAAAACAGTAAAAGAACGCTTGATTTGGTACAAAACAATTTCTAATTCCCCTGAATTTCATAAAAGTATCATTGCAAAGGATATTTCTTACCATATTATCAAAAATTTAGAAAACAACTCTAATCCAATACTTAAAGAAAAGTTATTTAACGAATTAAAAATTTTAATTAAGGCCTTTAATGAAGAACATAAACCAGAACAAATTTTTGATTATATTGAAGTTTTAAAAAATTTAAATTTAGTTGATCAGTTAGAATTATGTAACAAAATAGATGAACTAATGGAAATGATTTCTCAAAAGATGAAAGAAAATAAAGAATTTACAATGACAATCTCACAATATGTAAAATCTTTAAATCAATCTAAGAGTGATTTCATTCAAAGCCTAAAAGATTATTCAGAAGTACAAAATGAAGAAACTATTGAATTATTAAATTTATTATTTGATGAACTTTATGATAAATACAAGGAAACAGAAAAAATTTTTAGTTATTATACCTTTTCTGTACCAAGTAATCAAAATGATATGTTAGAAAAAGCAAAGTCCTTTTATTCTGAAATAACATCACTGAATAATATCATTGTATTTGTTAATGATAATGATGATGCTATTCCAATCATTGAAACAGATATTGAAGAAGATAGAAGAATATCTTCTAAGCAAAAAAAATACAGTGCAACATTAAACAAATTAAGAATGATGGTCAGTGACAAATTTGTAGCAAGTGGAGGACAATCTAAAGATGATAAAGTTAAAAGCAGAATTTATAATAAAGATTTTTTAGAAACTTTTCAGGTAAAAAGTACTCATAATGGAGATACAAGAATATTTTATAGTCGATTTAGAACAACTCTAAAAGAAGTATTTCCAGAATGTAGTGAAAATACTCACATCTTATTAATTTATGAAGTAGGGTATGGGGCAACAGATAAACAAAAGAAGGCAGATATAAATGCCCTAGCATTATCCAGAGCCTATTCTAATAAAGAAAGAATTGCCGAAATCTGTTCACTATTAATGACTGATTGGAATAAAGTATCTGAAAAAGACAAAGAAGAAAGACAAAAAGAAATTAAAGAGTATTTAAGAAGACAAACAATAAAATTAGGCCACTTTATTTCAAAAACAGAAGGCTCCAAGACATTAGAAGAAGGGAGGGAAAAATAATGGATTCATATCAACAATTTATTCAATCAATTGAAAAAAGAATTGTTTCATTAAATACAGCAATAAATAAATACAATCTCTTTTCATCATTAAATCCAGTGATTTTAGAATTAGATGAAAATACAATTTGGGATTTACAAGAAAAAGATGTTGAAATAATTGTTAAAAACTTAAAAGAAAAAAACCAATTAAATCCAGTGGAAATAGAATTTTTACTTGCCTTTACAAAAATTCCTCCCAATCTAAAACAAGTTAAAAAAAATTTATTAGGTTTAGATCAAACACAAAAAGAAATTTTTAAATCTATTCAACAAAAAGTAGAAGCAACAAAAAAAGAGCATGATTCTCTTAATGTTGATTTTATAGAAAAAAGTTTAGAAAAATATAAAAAGTTACTTCAAAAATTAGAAGACAATGATTTGATTCTAATAACCGAAATAGAATTTATTTCTGAAATATTAACCCAAGATGCGTATGATGCCAGTTCAAAAATGGAAATATATCACATCATTAACGAAAATAACAGCCATATTTTAAAAAAATATAAAAATTTTATTTCAGATGAAAATGATAATGAAAAAATATGGGATGAATCACAATTAACATCTACCAATATTCCAGAAGAATTATTAAATAAATTATTTGAAAGGTTTGGAATAAATTGGACAAAAAATTATGAATCAATCTCTGATTCAAAATTACAGCAGCAAATGATAAATCAACAAGCACACTGGAAAAATAAATTACTAAATTATGGAAATTATGAAAAAATGGAAGGACTATTAGAGTTTCTCCAAAAGAAAAATTTAAATTTTATATTTGACTTACCTGAAATTCTTACTAAAACATTGCTATATTCTTCTATTCAAGAAATTGAACAAGTGATTAATATTGCAAAAGAAAACGAAATAAATTATTATGAATTATTAAAAAGTCAGCCAGTCATTTTCTTTCCAACAGTTAGAGAAACTAAAAATCATTCTAAAAAATATCAAAATTCTTCATCAGAGCAAAAAACTTCAGGAGCATTAACAAACTTTCTTAGAAATATTAACTTTTTAAAAGAAAATAATTTTCCTATTAATGAAATATTTAAAAGTAGTCCTGTATTTTTTATCAGATCACCTAAAACCCAAAGAAAAGTGTATGAGCGATTAAAGATGTATGGAATATTTTTGCAGTACCCAAATAAAAATCTAAAAAAAGCATTTAGTGTTTTAGGAACAACCGATATTTTATCTAAAATAGATATTGGTATAGAATGTGGTTGTTATGACTATTATCAAGATAATATTACAAAATTAGTTAATCCAAACTTAAATCTATATCGCGTAAAATTAGCAAGATTATTAGGTATCGGTGAAGATGAAATTTTTTGTAAAAGATATAGCACAACAAAAGGAGAAACTAAAAAATGTTTAAGTGAACTTTTCTGGAAAAATAACAGCGATAAATTTGGAAAAAATCCAGAAGATACATATAAAATATATCAATCCTGTCCTCAAGAAACATATCTTGATAAAGATAATATAGAAATATATAATAATATTATTAGTAATAGAGAAAATGACAAAATTACAGCACTCGTTTTAAATGACTACTTAATTAGACAATTAGATAGTCAATTTAAAGATGATCAAAATGATTTAATTTATAATTTTAATGGAGTAATCATTTCAAGATTAAAAGTTTTAAGGTATTATCAAACTTTAATTTCTGATTCTAATATCATATCGGGAAAAGATGTATTATTATACGCAATAACATTACATAGTATGTTAAATCAAGATGAAGTAAACGCCATTAATGAATGCTTAAAATCAGTAAAATTTAAAGGAGGCATCAAATGATTGAAAATATTATGCTAATGAAAATAGAAGAAGATTTAAAACAAAAGCTAATGACCGAATTAGATTACAATGAGGCATTAAATATAGCATGTAACTACAAAAATGTTGAAAAAAATATCAATTTGCTAAAATCATATGGAATAATACCAATTGATAAAATTATATTAACTAGAAGTCAAATTTTTTTGAAATCTACAGAAGAAATTGCTAAATGTTTTTCTAAATTTAATGTTGCTGTTTTAGTGGATTTAATTAATACAGATTACTCGGTTATTGATGAGCTTTTTAATTAAAGTCAATAATATAATATGTAAATTTACATATAAAAATACTTACCAATAATTAAGTTCTTTATAAGTATTTTTATAAAAAATAAAAACAACTAGTTGACGAATGATAAAATTAGTGATATATTAATCATGCTTGTGAAATTTAAGTGTTGTCTTAGGACAAGACTTATCTTTTAAAGAAAAAATGATACACCTGGATATGTGTAAAGAAAGGAGGCGGAAACATATGGCAACAATCAACCAAAGACTAAGAGGAAAAGGACAAAAAAGAAGAAAAAGTAAATCACCTGCATTATTAACAAGATTAGATACAGTAAACAATAAAACTGTAAATCAAAATTCTCCTCAAAAAAGAGGCGTTTGTGTACGTGTTGGAACAATGACTCCAAAGAAACCAAACTCAGCATTAAGAAAATATGCTCGTGTTAGATTATCAAATGGAATGGAAGTAACTTGTTATATTCCAGGAATTGGACACAACCTACAAGAGCACTCAGT
>CAKPHZ010000031.1 GCA_934162265.1 uncultured Bacilli bacterium
AAAAAGTGCATTTTCTTTTGAAAACACACTTTTATTACTTAATTGCACTTATTTGTGCACTTTAGATTGATTCAACGGTTATTTTTGAATTTCAAATTTTATAGTATAATAAAAATAGTTTTAGGAGGAAGTATCATGAAGGATAAGTATTATGATTTTACTAGTTCATTAGTTATGGGAATAATTTTCATTATTGTAGGAATAGTTCTTTTAATAGGAAAAACGAGACTTTATCAAGAGTTAATTTCTATTTTAATCTTTGTTCTTTGGGGAAATGCCTTCATTCACTTAATAAGATTATATTTCAGAAAACAAAAGAAACAAGAAAAGAAAAGGGCATTATATTTCTGTCTATTTCATTTTTTTATCTGCCTTATATTTGCTATCTTACCTGATTTTATCTTAGGAATAGCTCCTTTACTTTTTTCTATTTATTTATTAATAATATCAATTTCACAGTTTATTATGGGTTATCTAGAATTAAAAAGTAAAGAAAACTATGGAGTTCGTTATTTCTTAATAGGGTGTATTTATCTTGCCATTTCTCTTCCTATTGTTTTTTCTCCCATTAATAACATAGATAGATTTCTAATTTGTCTATCTATTTATATATTTTTTCTAGGAATATCTTTTATTTATGATGGAATCATTCAAATTATCCCCGTCAAAGCAAAAAATAATTTAAAAAGAAAAATAAAATTTACCCTTCCTAAAATTGTAGAAGCTTTAATTCCTTACTCAGTAATGCTAGAAATTAATCATAATTTAGAAGTAAATGGACAAAATACTTATTCTTATCATAACCAATTAGATCAGTCTGTTGACTTAAACATTTTAATTCACACCTCTAATAGAGGATTTAATCGTATGGGACATATTGATATTTGTTACAAAGGAACCGTTATTTCTTACGGATGCTATGACGAAGGAAGCAGATTTGTTGGAGAACTCTTCGGAGATGGAGTATTATTTACAGCAAATAGTAAAAAAGAATACATTAATTTTTGTATTGATAATAGTAAAAAAACAATATTTGATTTTGGAATTCATCTAACAGAAAAACAAAAAAAAGAAGTAGAAAAACGAATTCAAGAATTAATAAATAATACTTATTCTTGGAATCATAAACAAGATAAAAATTATAAAAACGCTACTAGTTATGCTGGAAGATTATATAAAAAGACAAAAGCTAAATTTTATAAATTTAAATCAGGAAAATATAAAACTTATTTTGTATTAGGAACAAATTGCTGCTTCCTAGCAGATGATATTATAGGAAAAAGTGGCATGGATATTTTAAGTATTAATGGAATTATTACGCCAGGAACTTATTATGATTATTTAAATAGAGCATTGAAAAGAAAAAATAGTAATATTATTTATAAAGAAATTTACAATAAAGAAAGAAGGGCAAAATAAGAAGATGAATAACTTAGAAGAATATTATAATAAATTTAATGAAGATAAACGATTAAATACAAGAAGAGGACAAATAGAATTTATTACTAATATGAAATATATTCACAAATATTTAAAAGAAGGAGATAAAATACTAGATATTGGAGCAGGAACAGGGAAATATTCTCTTTCTTTAGATAAAGAAGGCTATGAAGTAACAGCAGTAGAATTAGTAAAAAGAAATATTCAAATCATTAACAAAAAAAATCCTCATCTAAAAACCATTCTAGGAAATGCACTAGATCTATCTATGATAAAAGATAATACTTATGATATTGTCTTATTATTTGGACCAATGTATCATTTAAAAAAAAGAAGTGATCAAATTAAAGCATTAGCAGAAGCCAAAAGAGTAACCAAAAAAGAAGGAATAATTTTAGTTTCCTATTGTATGAATGATTATGCTATTATTACACATGGATTTATAGAAGGTAACATTCAAGAAAATATCAAAAATCAACAAATTAATAAAAACTTTAAAATATTAGAAAATGGCAACCCCCTTTATGATTATGTAAGAATAGAGGATATAAATGAAATAAATAAAACAACAAAATTAAAAAGAATACAAATAGTATCTTCTGATGGAATGACCAATTATATCAGAGGAACACTCAATAAAATGAACAAAGAGACCTTCAATATTTATTTAAAATATCATCTATCTATATGTGAAAGAAAAGATTTTCTAGGAGTATCAACCCATTTACTAGATATTTTAAAAAAGTGAATTTTTTTCTAGTTGTTTATATTAAGTCAAAATTCCCTCTTTTCATACAATAAAGTAGAAAAGGAGGAATTTTTATGTTCTGTAACGATACTATGGGGCGTGATGACTTAGACATTAATATTACCAATCAAAATGTCAATACTAACATGAATGACAATATGAATTATAATGAAGTAGGAGGATATGACATGATGCCTGCACAACAAGGAAATATGATGAGCCCTATTATTGAACCAGGAAGAGAAAGAATTGTAAATAGAACTTTTGTTCATGAAGTACCACATGTTTGTCCAATCAATACAAGAATTATTAATAATCATATTTATAGACATACTTACCAACCAAGATATACTTGCTGTGAAGAAAATGTAGTTACTCAACAACAATGTGGATCATGTTGCTGCTTTAGATAACTTTAGAGACTTCGTCTCTTTTTTTCTTTAATGTAGAATTACTCACAACTTCTTATAAAAAAACAATAAAATTTATTTAAAATCATGACTTTTTAGAAAAAATTTGTTACAATCAAAACAAGCAAAGATGAGAAAAGGAGAGTTAAAATGGAAAATGAAAATGGAGTAATTGCAATTATGCCAAACGGAGCAGTAATAGCAAGTAAAATAGATGAAGTAAACCCAAGGCATTGGTGTTGCTTTGATGATATAGAAACAAAATTAAATTTAAAATCAAACTGTGGTACTGATCAAATGGAACACGCCTGGTATTTAGCAAGAAAAGGAATTATATCTATTCAAGTAGCAAAAGATATATGTTATATAATAACTTCACCAGAACTAGATTTAATACCACCCGTTCAATTAAAAATGTTATCTGAAATCATAGAAAAAAATTATAATGATGTAGAAAACTTTGGTATTGATTTAGTATCAGAAGATAAACATACACCAATCATAATAGATGATGAGTATGAATTTGGTGTAGATAAAGTAAATGAAGTATTTAATTTTTCTTCATTACAAAAACATAAATCTAGATAATAAAAAATAAATATTAATTTTATTTCAACTAACTTTAGAGATTTAATCTCTTTTTCTTTTATAACTAAAATATCCATGATATAATAAAAAAGACTTAGAAAAGCAAGGAGGAAGCAAGATGCTAAAAGGAAAACCATTTGTAAAATGGGCAGGAGGAAAAAGACAAATTTTAGATAAATTAAAAAAGTATGTACCAAATGAATTTAATACATACTATGAACCATTTATAGGAGGAGGAGCGTTATTATTTGAACTTTCTCCAAAAAAAGCAGTAATTAATGATTCTAATCAAGAATTAATGAATGTTTACAATTGTTTATGTAATGAAGAAAAATTTAAAAAAATGTGTAATGTATTAAATCATTATGAAAGAGAACATTCTGAAAAATTTTATTACGAAATAAGAAATAAAGATCGTGATAAAAAGAAATATAATCGTCTTTCAGACTACACTAAAGCAGCTAGGACAATTTATTTAAATAAAGCTTGTTTTAACGGACTCTACAGAGTAAATAGTAAAAATGAATTTAATGTTCCATTTGGAAAAAAAGAAAAAGTAAATACATATGATGGTGGAAATTTAATTACAGTTAGTAATTATTTAACAATGAATGATATAAAAATTTTAAGTATAGATTTTGAAGAATCTGTAAAAGATGCCCAAAAAGGAGATTTTGTTTATTTTGATCCACCATATGATTCAGATACAAAAACATTCAACAGTTATACAGAAGAAGGATTTGGAAAAGAAGAACAAAGAAGATTAGCCAAAGTATTTAAAGAACTAGATCAAAAAGGTGTTTATGTAATGTTATCTAATCACAATACTTTATTAGTAAATGAACTTTATCAAGACTATTATATCCATCATATCGAAGCAAAAAGAAACATTAATTCAAAAGGAAATAAAAGAGGAAAGGTAGAAGAAGTAATCATAACTAATTTTATTAATAAAGTTGGTTTTGATTCACAAGATGAATAAACCTTTTCTTTTTTACGAAAATAATTATTAAGAATTCAACTTGATCAGTATTATTTTAACTAATAAAGTGCTATAATAAATTTAAAGTAGGTGATAGCATTGATTCAAATCTTTGATATAAAAAGAAAAAAGAAAACTCTAAAAAATGATGATTTAAAAATATTAGAAAAATACTTATCAATATCTAAGCAAGAAGATCAAGAAATATTCAAACAATACAATACAAATATAGAGGGGTTAAATAGTAAAGAAGCCAAAGAAAGATTAGAAAAAGAGGGAAAAAATATAGTTATTAAAGAAGAAAAGAAAAGTATGTTTTATTTTTTATTGAATTCTTTTAAAGATGAATTTATTATAATACTAATTTGTTTAGCTATAATTAATTTCTTTCTTCAAGATAAATTAGGTTCACTAATTATACTAATTATTGCCTTAATTAGTGCCTTAATCAGATTTGTTCAAGACTATTCCGTAGATAAATTTAATCATAAATTAAAATCAAGCATTTACTCTACAACGACAGTATTAAGAAACCATCAAGAAGTAGAAATTAAAGTAGATGATATTGTAAAAGGAGATATTGTAAAATTAAATGCTGGAGCAATTATTCCTGCTGACTTAAAAATTATAGAAGCCAAAGACTTATTTTTAAACGAATCAGTTTTTACAGGAGAAAGTGCTTTAGTAGAAAAAAGAAAAATCAATCAAACAGAGAAAAAAGAAATCTTTGATATTGAAAATATTGCTTTAATGGGTTCTAGCGTTGTCAGTGGTCTTGGAACAGGAATAGTAATAGAAACAGGATTCTCTACTTATTTAGGAACACTAGGAGGAGAAGTAGAAAATAAAAAAACAGTAACAAACTTTGATTTAGGAATTAAACATATCTCCAATCTTTTAATAAAATATATGGTCGTTGTTTGTTTAGTTGTAGTAATCATTGATGGCCTAATAAAAAAGAATATTAATGAAGCCTTACTATTTGCCTTATCTGTTGCTGTTGGAATTACCCCAAGTATGTTGCCAATGATTTTAAATGTCAACTTAACCAAAGGAAGCAGAAGCCTAGCCAAAAAAAAGACATTAGTAAAAAAAATAGAATCCATCCAAAATTTAGGAGCAATTGATATTTTATGTACAGACAAAACAGGGACTCTAACAGAAAATAAAATAATTCTTCAAAAATATATTGATGCAAAAGGAACAGAAAATAACAGTATTTTAGAATATGCTTACCTCAATAGTCATTATTCTACAGGAATTAAAAATTTAGTAGATAGAGCAATTCTTACTTATGCAAAAGAAAATAAACTAGAAGCATTAGATGAAAAATATGAAAAAGTAGATGAAATTCCTTTTGATTATACAAGAAAAAAAGAAACTGTCATAGTAAAAAAACAAGGGAAATATAGAGTAATTACAAAAGGTGCCTTAGAAGAGATACTATCTTGTTGCACCAAAATAAAATTAGGAACGAAAGTAACAACGATCGATGAAGAACTAAAAAAAATTATTGAAAATAAAGCTATAGAATTAGCGAATGATGGAATGCAAGTCATTGCACTATCAGAAAAAAATGAATATCATCCAGACAATAAAACAAAAGAAATAGAAAGTAATATGACATTTATAGGATTTGTTGGTTTCTTAGATCCAGCCAAAAAAGATGTAAAAAACACATTAACAAAATTAGAAAAAATAGGGATTCATACCAAAATATTAACAGGAGATAACCCTTACGCAACTAAAAATATTTGTAATTTAGTAGGATTAAATGGAAATGACATCTTACTAGGTAGTGATATAGATCACATGAGTGATGAAGAATTATCAAAAAAAATAGAAGTTGTTGACATCTATGCTAGAATGAATCCTCTCCAAAAAGAAAGAATTGTTTCACTCTACAAAAAAAATGGACATGTTGTTGGTTATATGGGAGATGGAGTAAATGATGCTCCTTCTCTAAACATAGCAGATGTTGGAATCTCGGTAAATACAGCTTCATCCATTGCCAAAGAAGCAAGTGATATTATTATTTTAAAACAAAGCCTTAAAGTAGTTTATGATGGAGTAGTAGAAGGAAGAAAAGTATATGGAAACATTATCAAATATATGAAAATGGCTTTAAGTGCTGATTTTGGAGATGTTTTTAGCATTATGATTGCCAGCATTTTCTTACCATTTTTACCACTTTTACCTATTCAAATGCTTCTTCAAGATTTTATTTATGACTTTTCACAAATAGGAATTCCTTATGATAATGTAGATGAAGAATTCTTAAAAAATCCCAAAAAATGGGATACTAAAGGAATATCTAGATTTATGAAAGTAATGGGAATTACCAGTTCTCTAATTGATGTAATTTCCTTCATTATTTTTTGGCATTTGCTAGGATTTAATACACTAGATAAAGCATCTTACTTCCAAACAGCATGGTTTGTAACCTGCCTTGTTACAGAATTAATGATAATATTCAATGTCAGAACTTCTAAAAAGCCATTCCTTGAATCAAATGCTAGTCCAGAACTCAACTACTTAACTCTTTTATCCCTAGTATTAACAATATTTACCCCAATATTTTTACATAAAGTAGCGTCATTCCATTTTGAAATATTACCTCCAATTTTTTACTTCTATTTAATCATACTAGTTTTATTCTATTTCTTAATTGTTTCTATAATCAAAAAAATATATATCAAAAAATACCATGAATGGTTATAAGAAAGGAAATCAAAAAATGAAAAAAATAATTATCTATTCTTTTATCTTACTATCATTAACAGGATGTAACAAAATAACTAAAGAAACTAATCAAAAAAAAGAAAGTCAGAACACAACAATTACCTTAGAAGGAAATGAAACAACCGGATATACCTGGAGTTGCACAGAGGATAATCATTATTTAAAAATAAAAAGTACTTATCAAGAAGAGGACAAAACTGATGAAAATATGACTGGAGTAGGAGGAAAATACACGATTACTTTAAGTGGATTAAAAGCAGGAAAAACAGAACTTACTTGTCAATATAAAAGATCTTTTGAAGAAGAAGCAGAAGAAACAAGAACTTATCCTATTAAAATTGATAATACATTAAAAGTAACAGTAGGAAAATATTCTAGTACCAAAAAAGAAAGTAAAACAGATACAAAAAATAATACACAAAAAGAAAATACAACTACCAAAAAAGAACTTAAAACCTTTACTTTTGATAATGCATATGGAACAGAAACAATTGAAGCAGAAGAAGCTCTAACTGCAACAGGAACAGCAGGAGCTAGCAACACAATTTTTTATCTAAAAGATAATCAATTATATTTATATGGACACGGTGAAGAAGATGAGTTACTAGCAAATGGGGTAGAGAAAATTTATTATAAAACAGCCCAAGCAGAACAAATTACAGTAGTATTAAACAAAAATTCTACCATGAGTAAAGAAAATAGTTATCTTGAATATGAAAAATAGAAATATCATTTTTTGGTATTTCTATTTTTATCTAAATATTGAAAAACCTCTTTAATATCCTCGTGAATAACTAAATCAGCAACACCATCCATTGGAGTAGTATCTTTATTAATAATAATTAAATGTTTTCCATGAAAATAACGAACAAAAGAAGAAGCTGGATAAACCACTAAAGAAGTACCAGCAACAATCAAAACATCTGCCGCTTCAATTTCCTTAATTGCCATATCGATAACATCTTCATCAAGTGGTTCTTCATACAAAACAACATCAGGTTTTATTATTCCACCACATTTACAACGAGGAACACCACTTGCAGAAAATACTTCTGAAGCTCTCATCTTAGAACCACAATTCATGCAATAATTATTCATAATTGTTCCATGTAATTCAATAACATTTTTACTTCCAGCCTTTTGATGTAACCCATCAATATTCTGCGTAATAATCGCTTTTAATTGATTATTCTTTTCTAACTTAGCCAAATACTGATGACAAATATTAGGACTAGCACTTAAACTATTTAAATTCTTTCTATAAAATTGATAAAAATATTCAGTATTTTTCATAAAAAAAGAATGACTTAATACTTCTTCAGGTGAATATAAAAATTTTTCATGATATAAACCATCAGCACTCCTAAAATCTTTCAAACCACTAGCCGTAGATACACCAGCACCTCCAAAGAAAACAAGATGTTTAGCTTCATTAATATATTGATCCAATAATTTTAAATTATTCATTCTTATCACCAAAATAATTGTAATACAAAAGCATGATTTTGTTAAGTATTTTATTTTTTTAAAACTTTATGATAAAATGTTAAACGAGTAGGTGATATCATGTTTAATATAGGAAATATAGAAATAAAAAATAGAATCATTCTAGCACCAATGGCTGGGATATGTAATAGTGCCTTTAGAAAAATTATCAAAGAAATGGGAGTAGGATTAATTTATGCCGAAATGGTTAGCGATAAAGCACTTGTCTATTCTAGTAAAAAAACAGAAGATATGCTTTATATGGAAGAATGTGAAAGACCAATCGCTCAACAGATTTTTGGAAGTGACAAAGAAACATTCGTAGAAGCAGCAAAATTAGTTTATGAAAAAATGCATCCAGATATTATTGATATCAATATGGGATGCCCTGTACCAAAAGTTGCAATTAAATCACAAGCAGGTTCTGCCCTGTTAAAAAACCCAAAAAAAGTAAAAGAAATTGTTGAAGCAGTAGTTACCTCAGTACCTATTCCTGTAACAGTAAAAATCAGAAGTGGTTGGGATGAAAAAAATATCAATGCCATAGAAATTGCTAAAGTTGTAGAAAGTGCTGGTGCTTCTGCTATTACCATTCATGGAAGAACTAGAAGTCAAGGTTATTCTGGAAAAGTCGATTATGAGATCATCAAAAAAGTAAAAGAAGCAGTATCTATTCCTGTTATCGGTAATGGGGATATTATTGATATTGAAAGTGCCAAAAAAATGTTTGCAACAGGAGTAGATGCAATTATGATAGGAAGAGGAACTTTAGGCAATCCATGGCTAATTAGAGAATTAGTTTCTTACTTTGAAGAAGGTATTGTTCTAGATAAACCAACCAATAAAGAAAGATTAGAAATGTGCTTTCATCACATGGAATATTTAAGCAAAATCAAATGCGAAAAAGTAACTGTCTTAGAAATGAGAAGTCATATTGCTTGGTATTTAAAAGGACTTCCTGATAGTATTGATACCAAAAATAAGTGCTTTAAAGCAACAACAATTCAAGAATTAAAAGAAATATTAAATAACTATTTCAACAAATTAGAAAATAGTGTATAATAAAACTATATTTTATTTGAGCTTTTTACTAGGCTAAAATAAACATAAGTATTTTAAAGAGGTGAAAAAATGGAAGTAGCAAGAAGCGAACAAGAATTAGTAAGAAGAGAAAAATTAGAAAAAATAAAAGAATATTGCAATCCTTATCCAGAAAAATATGAAGTAACAAATTCAATTAAGGAAGCAAGAGAACTTGTTGATGGAACAGAAAATGTAAAAATAGCAGGAAGAATCATTTTCATGAGAAAAATGGGAAAATTAAGTTTCTTAAGAATTCGTGATATTGAAGCATCTATCCAAGTTTCTATGCAATTAGATTTAGTTGGAGAAGAAGCTTACAAATTTATGAAAACATCAATTGATGTAGGAGATTTTATTGGCGTAAAAGGAGAAATTGTCACTACACAAACAGGAGAAAAAACATTAAGAACTCACGAATTTGAATTCTTAGGCAAAGCCTTAAAACCACTACCAGAAAAGTTTCATGGCTTGTCCGATCAAGAATTAAAATATAGAAATCGCTATGTAGATTTAATTATGAATGAAGATGCTAGAGAAAGATTTTTATTAAGAAGCAAATTAATTTGGGAAATTAGAAGTTTCTTAAATAATCATGGTTATGTAGAAATAGAAACACCAATTTTAAATAATAAAGCAAGTGGTGCGATGGCAAAACCATTCAAAACTCATCATAATGCATTAGACATTGATTTATACTTAAGAATTGCTCCAGAAACTTATTTAAAAAGAGCTATCGTAGGAGGATTTACCAAAGTATTTGAATTTGCTAGATGTTTTAGAAATGAAGGAATGGATACTACCCACTTACAAGACTTTACAATGCTAGAAGGATATGGTGCTTATTTAAATTATCAAGATAACATGAAATTCTTACAAGAAATGATTCAAACTGTAGTAAAAAATCTATTTGGAAAATTAGAATTAACTATTGATGGTGTAACAGTAGATATCAGTGGAGATTGGGAAAGCATTTCCATGAGAGATTTAATCTTAAAATATACCCCAATTGATATCTATGAATATGATACTAAAGAAAAACTATTAGAAAAAATAAAGCAAGAAAAAATTGAAATCGATAGTGAAACACCACTAGAAAATTTAGGATATGGTAACTTAGTAGACCAACTTTACAAAAAAGTAGCTCGTCCTCATGTAGTAAAACCATGTTTCTTAACCAAACATCCAATCAGTCTATCTCCACTTGCTCGTGCAAATGATGATAATCCAAACCTTACCGATAGATTCCAACTAATTATCAATGGTGCAGAAATTATCAATGCTTACTCTGAATTAGTTGATCCTATTGAACAAGAAAAAAGATTAGAAGAACAAGCTAAACTAAAAAATAACGGCGATGAAGAAGCCATGATGATGGATAGAGATTACATTGGCGCTATGGAATATGGAATGCCACCAATTAGTGGATGGGGAATAGGAATAGATAGATTAGTTCAAATTCTAACTGATGCTGAAAATATTAAAGACTGTGTTTTATTCCCGTTAATGAAACCAGAAGAATAATAAAAACTTAAAATACTTCATTAGAAAAATCCAAGTTAAAGGAATATTCTAGTGAAGTATTTTTTTCAAAAAAACCAATTAATTTCTAGATAACTATTGCTATTTCTTTTAAAATGTGTATAATAGTAGGACAAAAAGGGGGAATACCAATGAAACAATATATCAAATATATTATATTATTTATTATTTTAGTTTTTATTGGAATAATTGGAATTAATCTTTATAACAACAACCAAAACTTTCAAGGAGCAACAAAAAATACTACCAATACTACAGCTAACCAAAATAAAAGTAATAACTCTTCCAATAGTAGTGCCAAAACAGAAAAAAAAGAAGATACCAAAGTAGAAATTGAAAAGAAAGAGGAAACAAAAAAAGAAGATACTACAAATACAACTTCTTCACCAAAAAACAATTCATCAAAATCAGAAACTACAGCAACACCTTCTACTCAACAATCATCTACGTCAACTAGCAGTTCAACAGGATCTTCCTCATCCCAAAATAGTTCAAGTAATACAAGTAGTCAATCTACCAACAATAATACAAACACTACACCAAGTAGTAATAGTGGTTATAATATTCTAGATGTCGAAACAACTACCAATACTAATACTACATCATCGACAAATAAGAGTTCTTCTAATCAGTCAATATCTACATACAACAGCACAGATAATCCAACCATTGATGTATCTGCTAAAAATCAAAAAAGTAACAATAATTGGTCTGAAAATGATAACATTATTGATATAGAAATAGATAATTCATCAGCAAATAAAAGTTCAAGTAATAAGAGCTCTACTAACAGTAGTACAAGTAGTTCAAACAAAAAAGGTTCTATTAGCAGTAATTCAACAACAAAAAACTCTAATTCAACAACATCATCAAACGATAAAGTAAATTCAAATAATAATTCATCTAGTGCAAATAATAATCAAAATAAAAGCTCTTCTAATACTAAAAATACAAAAACTACAACCACTACATCAACTACACAAACAACAATAAAAGATGGAAGTATCATTGGTGCAACTGGATATGGTGCAGTTCCTTCAATGAATATATTAAGAACAAAACCATCATCTACTGCAACAGCAATAACAAGAATAGAATTAAATAAACCTTTCCAAATTTTAGGAAAAAGTAATGATGGAAATTGGTGGAAAGTAAAATATAATGGAAAATATGGATATGTAGATAATAATTATTGTTTAATCAATTTACCAGATTATATTCCAAGTATTAACTATTATATGGTAGAAGCCATAAAAAATAATAGTGTTTCATCAGGAGTAAAACTATCTATTTATGGAAAAAAATTATATACAGCAGGAAAGGTTTACAATCCAAGATTAGAAAGAAACGAATATATTGTTCCCGTAACATATAGTTTTGCGAAGAAAATACTAAAAGCTCAGACACTTGCTTTAAAAGATGGATATTCATTAAAAATTTATGATGCTTATCGACCAACAAGTGTTGCCAAACAAATGAGAGATTCATTAGCAGCACTTTATAACAGTAATGCTACAGTAAGAAGAAATATTAACTATAGCTACGAAAATGGTAACACTTATGAGTGGGGACAAGGTTGGTTTATTGCACAAAATTTATCTGCCCATAGTCTAGCATCTGCTATTGATGTAAGCTTGACAAAAAAAGGCGAAACGAAAAGTTTAAAAATGCCATCTAGAATAAATGAATTAAGCACAAAATCTATTAAATATAAATATGGAGTAATTGGACAAAATACAGTACGTAATGATTTATATAGTAGCAACATGACACCGGCAGCCAAAAAATTGGATGCATATATGATGAATTCTGGTTTAACTAGTTTAGCATCTGAATGGTGGCATTTCCAAGATAATATATCATATAGTAGAATGAAAAACTATGTTCCAAATGGGTTAGATTTTCAACCAACAACAATAGTAAGTACAAAATAAAAAGAATGTTTTCTAGTATTTAAGAAAACATTCTTTTTAAAATCTTATTAATTTTTTTCTACCATTTTGGATATTGTTAAAATGATTAACTATTTTTAATCCATGCTTTAAAAATTTCATCAAGGTTATATTCAAATGTAAAAAAATAAATCTTCTGTAATTAACATATCATAAGTAATATTTTAATAGATAAATTTATTTCCACCAAAACGATTAAAATTAAATTTTTCTTCCCTAAAATAACAAAATCTAAATCTTTAGGTTTATTTGCCAAAATTAAATCTCTGATTTCTCCTCCAATAAGAAAAATAGGAGCAATCGAAGTAATAGAATAAACAATAGGGAAATGATGATTAATATAATTTTTAATTCTCATCTTCAAACTTAAATCATAAGAAAATAATATAATCTAAATAATAAAAAAAAGACCATCCATATTTTTGGGAATTAGTCATATATAAATTCGAACAAATCGAGTAAAATCACTATGGAGCGGGTGTCGTAGATATCTACAACTTTCTCTAGTGATATGATAAATATCATTCACTATCAATAATGTACCATAAATTTAATTAAACGTTGAATTCTAAATAAAGTGCACAATTAAGTGCATTACGACCCAAAATGTGTATTTTCATAAGAAAATGCACATTT
>CAKPHZ010000032.1 GCA_934162265.1 uncultured Bacilli bacterium
AATAATCATGCTTATTAAAAAAGCTTAAAAATGGGTGCAAAATAATTGCACCCATTCGATTAACTACCAGTTATACATAAAAATCGTAGTTTCCTTATAAATAAAAAAAGATGCTCCCTATTTAGAGCAACTTGATTTGGTTACTTTGCTTCAATATATGGTCTAGCCATTGAATAGTATTTAAAGCCAGATACTACGGATAAGATGGCTGAAATAATTAACAAGCAATCGCTTACACGAACACCAATTAATTCAAATGGTAGGTTATAAAATAATGTTAATACTAATCCAACCATTAGTGTTGCTGTTTTTAATTTGGCAACCCCTATTGCTGCTACGGCATGTCCTTTATTTCCAACGACCATTTTGATAGAGTCTACGATAATATCTCTTACAATAAAAATTACTGCAATTACAGGACTAATCATGTGATTAGCAGCTAAAATGACTAATAAAGAATTGGTAAGCATTTTATCACTAATCGCATCTACCATTTTCCCAAAATCCGTAACCATATTATACTTTCTTGCTACATATCCATCTAGAAAATCAGTTAAGGAAGCAATAATAAATAATACTCCTGCTATAATATATTTTGTATCAATTAAAATCTTTCCACTTACTAAAATAGTTGGTAAATGAAATCCTAATCCTTCAAATGGAAATAATAATACAATCATAATTACAATGGATAAAACTACTCTAGACATTGTAATCTTATTTGCTAAATTCATAACTTATTCTCCTATTCTAAAACTAACTTCATCTTTGACAAAATCACTTTTATTTTGATTTCTAATTAATATATAACCAAATAGAATAATTAAAATCAAAACTAAACTTACTCCTATGATGATTAAAAAGCGTTTTTTATCTTTGGTTGTTTTTGTATAGGGTGATAAAATTTTTAAATCTTTCTCTCGTTCTTCTTTTTCTCTTTTTGCTTCTTCTATTTCTTCTAGAGAAATTTTAGAAGTTTGTTCAAATAAGTATTCATTAAAATCATCTAAAACTTCTTCTCCATCTAGTCCTAAATATTTAGCATAGTCTCTAATGAAGTATTTTAAGGAAAAAACATCTTTAAATTCATCTTTTTTCCCATTTTCAATATTTTCTAGTTGACTTACTCGCATATTTAGGTCGGAAGCAGCTTCTTCTAAAGAAACACCGTTTTCTTCCCTTTTTAACTTTAATCTCAAACCTATTTCTTTCATATAATCTCCTATTACCAAATATGGTTAATTGCATTATTTTAAAATAATAATAATCTTATAAGCCACGTTCTGTACCTACTAAAGTAGGCGGTAAACATTTATCTATAAATTTCTTTATCCGATTATTGATTCCTTTTTTTCTCTTTAATCAGTTCCTCTACCAAAATTTGAGTTTCTTGCTTGCGGGGTTTACCTCGTTTCACTTTTATATTTCTATAAAATTCGTCACTGTGGCACTTTATGCTTTATTTTCATAGTTACCCTTAGAAAATAAAATCGCCGTAAGTCATCGACTTCCTTAGGTTATTTTTTCCCTAAGCACAAACACTACTATCATCTCAGATAGTGCAAGCGTGGACTTTCCTCTATGTAATTGTTACACAGCGTTTACCCAGATTAATTATTTGTATCTCCTAAAATAATTTTTTCCAATTGACTAACTCTTCGAATTAAATCCACATTAGTTACTTCTTTTTCCGTATATTTTAAAGCTTCTAAATCAGACTTTAAATTACGAACTTCTGTTTTTAATTTTTCGTTTTCTTCGTGCAACTGGTTATTTTTTATTGCAAGTTCTTTGATAATACTATTATATTCATTGTAATCATGAATGACAATATCAAGAAATTTATCTACTTCTTGCAATCGATATCCTCTAGCATCTATTTTAAACTCTTTTTCCAATATTTCTTTACTGCTAAGAGCAATTCTATCATTCAACATTTTCAATCACCTCTATGATATCATTGTAAAATAATATTGTTTTTTTGTCAATAAAATGATAGAGTTATCGGGCATATTGAAATATAGCACAAATTGGAGAAATAGTCAAATTTCTATTTTAAAGTACTTCTATAGATTTACCCTTTGAATTGTTAGATTTTCGTATCTTCATTTTTATGATATTTTCTTTTATATTCTTCTAAACTATATATTTTGGCTTTTACTAAAGGTTTTTGTTCTTCATAAAAACTTAAATATTTTTCGAGTTTTTCTTTAGTAATTACTTTAGAACTTTCTTGATTGTATGCTTCTTTCCATGCTTTATGTTCTATGATTCTTTTTAAAAGTATAGTAGAAGAATAAGCACCAATGTCAGATATTACTTGATCAATAATTTCTTTATCTTCTTCTTTAATAGGGTAAATATTTCTTTTAAAAATTAAAGAATAAGGAATTAGCGAAGAACCATATGATTGATATTTTTGAAAAACTTTTGGGATCATTACGCCCCATTCTACCGCAATGATATCATCTAGGAAACATAGTTCTTGTTTTTCAATTAAGAATTTTATTTGAATAAAATATAATAATTTTTGTAATTTTAAGTTACTAATAAAATAGCCATTTCCATTACAATAAGCAATAATGTATCTGGTAATTAGATTAATATCGTACATTTCAGTCATCTCCTTAAAACAAAGATATCATACAACAAAAGGAATAAAAGTACAATACTAAGTAGGATAATTTATCTTTTTAGGCTTCTTATTGTTAGTAAAAAAACATAATAAACTAGGTATTAATAATACATTTTTCCCATCTATTCTCATAGACTATAATGAAATTAATAATAAAGGGGTGGAGAAAATGAACAATCCAGAGTGCAAAAATCATTGTGATAATTGCATTGCCGATATCCTAAAGGTAATATTAATTCTTCAACAAAGTGCCAATCAATCTGATACTTGTTTAGAAACTTGTGATCGTGGATTCTTAGGTCAACAGTGTTGCCCATCATTCTATAATACTAGACCAATTGTTTTATATACTTGTGGTTCTAATAGTACTCCTCTTGCTATACCAATTAGTAAAACACCAACAGAAACTACTACTTCTACTATATTTAGGGTAGAAAAATTGGATGATTGTTGTGCAACTTGTCGGGTATTGATTGCTAATCAAGATAATACTTATACGAGTACTAATTCATTTTTTACAATAAACTTAGATTGTGTATGTTGTATTCGATGCTTAGATGACACTTTTATTGAAGGAGTATAAAAAGAAGTCAGTTTTAATTTCCTGACTTTCTTTTTTTTGCCTTTTTTTTATTTTCTCTTTCTTTATGGTAAGCACTTTCTACTGATACTCTTTCTGCTATTCCTAGAGAGACAAATAGACTGATAACATAACTTCCTCCATAGCTTAAGAATGGTAATGGTACTCCAGTTAGAGGTCCTATTCCCATTACACCAATAAGGTTAATACTAACATGTAAGAATAGATAAGCACATACACCATATGCTAAGATAGAACCTTGTAGATTTACTGCCCTTCTAGCAATTTTATACAAGCGATAAATAATAAATAAATAGCAAAAGACAATAATGATTCCTGCAATAGCTCCCCATTCTTCTACAATAATAGGAAAGATAAAATCGGTATAAGATTCTGGTAGATATAAGTATTTTTGTGTACTTTTTCCTATTCCTTGACCTGTTACTCCTCCATTTTTAAAAGCAATAAAACTATTACATAACTGATACCCAGAATCATCTTGATATCTTAAACATGGATCTTTAAAATTAAATCTCTCTAATTGATAACTTTTTAAAAAGTATTTACTTCCTACTAAGAGGGCACATATTCCCACTAAAGTTATTCCTACAATGCTAAGAGAAATCTTCCTAGAAAGTTTTCTTGGAACAGGAAGTGACATAAAAATCAAAAAAGTAATTCCTCCTATGATTAGGGCCGTTCCTAAATCTGGTTGGATAGCTACTAAACCAAAAATGATGATTACCAGAATGAGGGGACGAATTAAAATGTTAAAATTATCTAAATCTTCTTTCTTTTTTTCATAATATGCTGCTAAAAATAGAATAATAATTACTTTGGCAAATTCACTTGGTTGAATAGAAAGTCCTCCAACTTTAAACCAACTTTGAGCACTTTTGGCGACATGTCCATAAACATTTAATGCTCCTAGGACTAAAATAATTCCAATCATTAATAGATAGGTAATCCCTCGATAGGCTTTGGTAGGAATATGAATGATGATTAAAAAGAGAAAAAAACCAATACCAATAAAAAGAGCTTGACGATAAAAATAGTGATATGGTCCATATCCGTATCTCATATAACTTTCCATACTTGAAGCACTAAGAACCATAACTAAGCCAAAGATAAAAAAAGCAATAATCATTAATAATAAAGTTTTATCTAATTTTGAAAATACTTTCTTCATACCCATCTTCCTTTTTATTATCATATCATAAATTAAATATTTTTTTATGAGAAAGTTTTTTTATTTGACAATGTGGTTTACAGTTAAAATACTATTTAATAAAAAAACAATATGAATTAGACACATTATCTTCTTATTCCTATTGCCTTTTTATATAATTTCTAATTTCTCCATTAAGTATTTTGCATTAGTGCTGGTACATTTTCCTTTTCTAATTTTATAATCAAATTTAATTTGATTTCCTTCATAATATTCTTTTACATGGTAATTTATAATATTTTTTTCATCACATAATTCAAAATCATGTGTAGTGAGAAGGACTATTGTATTTTTATTTTGGAGACGTTTAATTACTTTTTTTGCTCCATAAATTCGGTCTTGATAATTTGTTCCTTTAAAGATTTCATCAATTAAAACAAGCATATTTCCTTGATTTAAATAATCCATTGCTTTCTTTATTCTTAATAACTCTCCATAAAATGTAGAAATTCCTTTTTCAATATCATCTCCTACTCTCATTGAGGTGAATATTTTAAAGAATGAAGCCTTAAATTCACTTGCACATACATAGGTTCCAGCATTCATTAAAACTAGATTAATTCCAATTGTTCTTAAGAAAGAAGTTTTTCCTCCCATGTTAGATCCTGTTATGATATTTACTTGTGCTAATGTTTCAAAATCATTAGCAATACATACATCTTCTTTTAGTAAAGGATGTTTTATTTTGGTAAATTGAATTTCTACTTGATTGCTTTTGATTGGGAAACATTTTTCTTCTTTTAAAATTCCTATTCCTGTTAAGCTAATTAAAGCTTCTAATTCTTCAATATCAGTAATTGTATTTTGTAATTTTGGAAAGTCTTGTTTTAGGAAGTTTATTAAAAATGTTCTTGAAAAAAGATTTACGCAAAATAGACCATTCATGATTAGACTGAATAGTAAATTATCTTTTATGCTATTTAAAGTGTCTAGTGTATTTATCTTTTTTGTTATATTTTGGGTTAAATTCATTTCTTTTTGGATTTTTTTTAATTTTTGAGAATGAAACTTTGGTTTAAGAACTACTGAAATGATAGAAGGAAGTTTATTATAAGTTGTAATTAAATTTGTAATTTTATTAAAATCTTGCTGATAAATAAAGCTATACATAAAAGAGATTAGATAATTAAACAGGAATAATCCATAGAAGTATTTTATATCTATTACTTTAAATAAAGATAAAACTAATAAAGTAATAGATAAAGTACCACATATTAAAGCAATAATATAATCATTAGAATGTGAGACAGTATCTTCTTTTAGTTTTAAAAACGTATTTTTTAGGTCTATTTTTTTATCTTTGTACTTTAGCATTTGAACTTGATAGTCCATGATGAAATTAAGATTTTTTTCTAATTCTGCAATGGCTTTTTGTTCTTCATATAGTTTTCTTTCTTCTTGATTTTTGTTCGATAATTTTTGAAACAAAGTTCGTTTTCCTCCGATTGTTTTGCAAACAGAAAGATACTGAAATAAAGAATTTTTTCCAATGATATCTAAATCTTTTAGATAATCTTCGCATCCTTCTTCGAATTCTTCTCCTGTTTCTTTAAAACTTTTCCAAGTACCATTTTCTCTTTTGATATAATCCTCTAATATTGATAGATAAGCTTCATAATAGTGATATTTTTGAAAATACTTATCATGAATAATTACTAGTATAATGAATGCTACTAGGGAAATGATGAAGATAATTTGGAAGAATTTTGGGTAGTAATAATACTTTAAGACGAAACTAAATATCATCGTCATGAAAGATATTACTCTGAGAGTGGCTATTAAATTTACTTTTTTTTCATTTTCTGATTTTAATAAAGAATACTTTTGATATTGTAATTTTTCTTTTACCATAATAACCTCCTTTAAGTTATTTTAAGAAAAAATGGTTAGGATTAATCCACTAAATACGCCAATGGTATAGATAAGAAATAAAATGAATAAATTTTCTTTTGTATTTTTGTTATTTTTAAATAATACTAATAGAGCTACTCCACTTCCTGTTAAAAGTCCAGAGATTAAGGAAGAAAAGGATAAGATATGATTTAAATAAAGTTCAGTTAAGATAATTGAAGCTCCACAATTAGGAATTAGTCCTATTAAACTAGATAGAAATGGCGTTAAGATTGAGCTAGTATGAAATATATTTTTTAGATATTGTTCTAATCCATAGTTCATTAAGATATTGATAAAGAAACTAGTAATCAAAATAAAAATGATAGTATTTAAAGTATGATGAATACTAGAAGCAAGAATGCCTTTTTCACAATGACAATGTTCATGTTCACATATTTCTTGAATAGAATGTTCTTTTCTTTTTTTTAATATTAAATCTATGATGATTCCAGCGATTATTCCAATTAATACTTTAACTCCTATAATGGATAATATTGTTTTGATATCACTTTTCTCACTTAAGAGAATAGGTAACATTTCATCGCTTGTTGATAGATAAATACTAATTAGTGTCCCTAAGGAAATAATTTTTGTAATATATAAATTAGTTGCCATAACCGAGAAACCGCATTGAGGAAAACAACCTAATATTCCTCCTAATATTGGTCCATATTTGCCTGATTTTTTGATGATATTTTGACTTTTCTTTTGATACTTATGCTCAATTACTTCTATCAAATAGAATGTTAGCCATAAAAAAGGAATTAATTTTAAGGTATCTATTATGGTATCTTTTATTACTTCAAACATGATCTCACCTCGCATCTATTTAATAGTAACATAATCTATAACAGTAGTCAATTTTCGAAAAAGAAGAAAATCTAACTTTTACTTTCTTTGAATTAGCTCTTTGTCAAAAGAAAAAGAACCTTAGTTCTTCTCTAGAAATTTTTTATATTCTTGATAGCCCCCTATTATATTGATTGTGTTGTATCCAAAACAATTTAATCTTTTTGATATTTCTCTACTTTGTTCTCCAGAATCACAGTATATATAATAAAGTGAGTATTTACTTAAATAGTGACTATAATTATTTAAGAGATTATAGTAAGGAATATTTATTGCCCCATCAATATGTCCATTACTATAATCATATGCACTACGAATGTCAATAACATTTACCTGATTTAAGTAGTACAATTCTATTACACTGATTTCTGACAATATCACCACCTCTACTTTAATATATTATATTAAAGTTTTTTGGTAAGTGCAGAAAACTATTTTTATTTTACCGATATTAAGTTGATTATGAAATAAATATTAATTTTTCCTAGTCTTTTTTCGAATTAGAGTACTTGTTAATGGTAATATTTTTTTCGCTTGTGAAATAAATTCTTCTACTAATAAAATGGCATCTTCACAATATATTTCTCCCTTGTTATTAATTTGGTACTTTGAAATAAAGTCATTAAATTGATCTTTACTTAATGTATTTTCTGAACCAAACTTAAAATTACTTAAACCATTTAAAAGTTGTATTATTGTGTAACACTCGTTTTTTGCTGAAATATCTTCTTCTGTTGCATTAGAAAAATTTTTCATGAAATCTTCTATTTCTTGAAAAGTCATTCCATTCTTTAATTCATCTACAATCATTTTTTTTACGATTAATGAAGAAAGATAATATCCATTTTTTCCAAATAATGCATATCTTTCTTCTAAATTTATATATTGATTAATATTGATCATTTTTATTGCTCCTTTATTTTATTAGAATTATTTTTTTATTTTAGAAACTTTAGTCCTGCTTTCGCTCTAATTCTTTTCTTCGTTTTTTAGAAAGAGTGCAAATGATTAAAGGATCATCTAAATTAATTTTATCAAATTCTTCTTTTAGTAGAGTTTTACTTTTATTATCGATAACATCTAATAATATTTTTAATTTAAATTCTGTTATTTCATATGCATGATAGTGAGGGGTATGTCGAAAATTATATGCTATTTTATTTACTATATTATCTATTTCTTTATTCTCACTTTGGAATGGTTCTTTGTCCTCTTTTCTTATTTTACTTGGATTATAATCAGAAAAGGTAGCATTGATTAATCTACTGAAAGTAATAAATTCATGAAAAGTAAATACAATGTCATAAAAATTTTCTTCTAAATATAGAATATATATTTTATATTTTAATTTTTCTATTTCTGGTGTGTGGTTTTTATCTAGTTTTCCTATGATTTTATAATATTCATTTAAATAGTTTATTCCCCAATAGAATAAAGATTTTTCCCCTTCATTTTTTCCTGGTAACATTTTTTTATATTTTATTAATTCTGGATAGGTAGATTCTTTGATGATATCATTTAATTCATTCTTTATGTTTTCTATATATTTATCTACCTCAATAATTGTTTTGTTTTCTTTTTTCATTTTCTCTCCTTGTTGGTAAATATTGTAACATATTTTTTGTTTAAATACTTAAAAATATGTTACAATAGATATTTTTAAAATTCTTATGTATAATTACTAACGAATGAAAAAAATTAAAAATAATGAAAGCTAATAAAACCTTATTAAAATATAAAGCTTCATTAGTCAAATATCACTTTATAAAATTTATAAATGAAATAATATAGATAAATCACAAATATTAGTCAACAAAAAAAGTATACTTCTACCTTTTATTTTCTAACAACTACAAGTTTCTTTTCTATTTTTTTTGCTTTACGCTCTTTTTTATCTATAACTCTGTTTCTTATTGCTGAATTTCCATATATAAATGAATTATATATTTTATTTTTGATTTCTAATAATTCTAATTTAGTACAATCTAGTAAATAATCATCGAGGAAATAAATTAAATTTGATATATTTAATATTTTTAAATTTTTGCAGTGTTTTAAGAAACCATTACCACATGATAATAAATTAGGAAAATATGCTTCCTTCAGCAAACTATTATCTGATAAAAAATTCCACCCTACTTTTTCTAATTTTAATAATTGTATTTCTTTAATTTTTGATTGATTTAAAAAAGAATTGCCAACTAATTTTAACTTTGGACTAATTATTGTATCTAAAATATCATTATTGCTTATAAAATCGTTTCCAATTTTTTCAATTAGAGGTAATTCTACTTTATGTAAACTTTTGTTATAATATAAAAAATCATCTCCTATCTCCTCAACGTTTGATAAATATATCTCATTTAATAAAGTGTTATTATTTAAAAAGGAATTGCCAATTTTCTTAACGTTAGGAAGAATTATTTTTTTTAAAGTTTTATTATGATAAAAATAATAATCTTCTATATTCCGTGATACTTTATCAACATAATTAATTATTCGATTATATTTATCTATTTCTATAATAAAATTATCATCTATATTTATAATTTTATTTTCTCCATTAGAAATAATATTTATTTTCTTGATCAAATATGCATTTAGGTCTGCACAATTTTCTTTTACTAAAAATTCTATTTTTTTCTTTACTAAATCAATTAAAAATATATCTACTAATATATATTTACTTTTATCATATTTTTTAGGAACTAGTCTATTAATAATAGTATTATTAGGGCAGTAATAAATATTATCAATTTCACTATTATATTTATAATATTTACCATCTATTGCTTTGATGTAACCAGGTATTTCGAATTTATCAAGATTATTTTTATTTAAGCAAATATTTAATTTATTTTCAAAACTTTTAATTAATCCTGGAATTATATTATCTAAATTATTATTAAAAGTACAATCTGGATTTTCTACTGTATGATTGTACCTATTCTTGATTGATACATAATTATTCACTTTATCTATTTGAATACTTATCACTGATGTACCATATTTATCTTGCCTTTTAGGAGTTAAAAAATCTTCTCTTCTGACGCTATCAGCATCGTTCTTTACTGCAAAAAATACATAACACCTATTCAGTCTTCCTCCATTAAAAGTACATAATTGTTCTTCTTTCTGATAGAATTTTTTAAATTTTTGAATATCTGTTTCTGTTTTACATTCAAAAAGAATATATCCAGCTCTTGCTAACATTTTCTCAGGTGTATCTATTTTATAATTTTGAACTTTATCTTTCGTTTTTAGTTTTGAATTAATATATTGAACAAATTCTTTGATTTTGTCTTCATTCACTAAATCGTCATACAAATATTTTGATGGTTCAAAATTTTCTAAAAGTATTTTTGTAAGTAATTTAGGAGTTTCTAAAATTGTAGAAAAATTTTCTCTGCATAAATGCATCATTCTTTCTCCAAACTTTTTCTTAATATATCGTAATTCTTCTTGCATTTTAATCTCCTCTTTACAAACTTTTTTGCTTTTATTATACACTAAATTTTTTGGTTTTTAAATAGTAATTTAGAGCGTGAATAATATTTCAAAAAATGTTTTTAATAATGCAAGTTTATTAATTCCCTTAGGATTAGAATTTGAAGATGTAGCAGAAAGGCTTGGAGATACCATTGAAATGGTACAATCCACTTACTATCACATGTTCCCAGAAAAAAAGAGCAACACAGTCAATGCTCTTAATAAATTACATGAAAATAGTCTGTAAATAGTCTGTAAAACCATTTTGGTAAAATAAAACCCTTATCAAATAAGGGGTTATTTCATCATGGTGGCTCCAACGGGAATTGAACCAGTGACACGAGGATTTTCAGTCCTCTGCTCTACCAACTGAGCTATAGAGCCATAATGGCGGTTCGTACGGGATTTGAACCCGTGATCTTCTGCGTGACAGGCAGACGTCATAGGCCTCTAGACTAACGAACCATGGTTGCGGGAGCCGGATTTGAACCAACGACCTTCGGGTTATGAGCCCGACGAGCTACCAGACTGCTCCATCCCGCGATAAATAATAAATACAAGTGGCGGAGGAATAGGGATTCGAACCCTAGCGCCGCTTTCACGACCTGCTGGTTTTCAAGACCAGTCCCTTCAACCGGACTTGGGTATTCCTCCAAAAATAATGGTGCCTAAGGTCGGACTTGAACCGACACGAGGTTTGAATCTCGCAGGATTTTAAGTCCTGTGCGTCTACCTATTTCGCCACTCAGGCA
>CAKPHZ010000033.1 GCA_934162265.1 uncultured Bacilli bacterium
ACCATAAAGTTTCATCTTTATAAATAGCATCTACTATAATATTACCTTCACTATTTTTATATATAATTAATTTATTGTCTTCCATCAATACTCTCCTTTCCTTTAGTTTTTCATAAGTCATACACTTATCAATTTATATTTATTTTATTTCCGTTATTCATTATTTAAAATTTATTTATTAAATTGTATATGTTTATTTTTTATAATAATTTATATCTTATAATTCTTTTATTATAAATCAGTTAAATATTTCATATAATCTAAATTGATTAAATTATTCTGTTTTTCTTTAATTTCTTTTAATAGTTGTTCTTTTACTTTTATAACTAGTTTATAATCTTCTTTGGTTATATCTTTATTTTTTAGAGCATTATTTAATTCTTCTTCATCAAGGATATTTATTTCACCATTCTTTTGAATGGTGATATCAAGATATAGGTCAATAAAATATGGAATTTTTAGCTCTTTATCAATGCCACTTTCTTTTATAATATCAAAATAATATTCAATAACTTCTTTTTTATCATTTAAAAATAGGCGTAGTGCATAATTTTTGTTTTTAGGGATGAATTCTATTACATAATATCCATCATCCATTGCGATAACATTATTTTTAATAATAAATGGTTTGCTTAATTTTATTAGTTTTTTGACGATGATATATTTATCTTCTTCATCTAGATAAAATTTAATTTGATATTTTTGAGCTTCATTTAAATATGTATTACTTAAAATTTTCTTTTTCATGATTCACCTCTAATCAAGATTATAGCATGTTTTTTATTCGTGTGCTATTTATTTTTGGGTATCTATTTATAAGTATTTTATAATATAACATATATATATGGTAATTTCTTTGGAGATATTTTTATGTGTTATGAATCTATTAAATTTTCTAGTGATGGTTTTATTAATTTATATAAGTTACAAATAAGAGCTTTTAAAAAGAATTTATTTAATTGTGATAATAAAGATTTAAAAATACTTATGATAGCTGGTGATGATGATCCTGTAATTGGTAGTAGTAAACTTTTTGATGATTTAAGGTTATTTTTAAAGAGTATTGGTTATGCTGATGTTAATAGCAAACTATATGCTAATTTAGGGCATGAGCTTCTTAATGAAGAAGATTATATGATTGTTTATAGTGATATATTGGCTTTTTTTGATAATTGTATATAAATTGATTAGATATTAAGGAGTATTTTATGGCTTCTTTTTTATTTTCTAAAATAGGATTTATTGAATTATCTTTATAATATTTAGCGGTGTATGCAGAAGTTATAGATTGGTGATTTAAGGTTTCTTTATAAGTACTATAAATATTATATAGTTCTATAAAATTTCTATTATTTATATCTTTTAAGATGTTAAAGATATCTTCTTTTATTCTTAAATTTATTGGTGTTTCAGAGTAATATTTTTTTAATATTATTTTTTTGTTATAATATATTTTTGCACAGGATCCTTTATTTAAGTAAGTCATATTTTTAAAATTAATTGTATTAAAAAATTCATAGTAATTAGTAGTGTTTTCATTAATAAGTAATAAGTTTTTCTTTTTTTATGTTAGGGTTGTTATATTCCATAGTAATCTCTTTCTTTTTTTATAATTAGTAAAAAAGTAGCGATAATTGCTACATGTTTTTATATTTTATAGATTTTTATATATGAATTCTATAACATCAAGTTCATTTTCTTTTATCATTTTTTTCTCTTCTTCTGTTATTTCGGTAAAATACTTGTTTAGTTTTTTATTTATAGATATTGTGTTTAGAGGATATCCGGGATTAATTTTGTTAGATGGTTTATCTACAATATAAAAATCTTCTTTACTCCAGGAGTAGGTGGATTCAGTATTGTGATTGATAACAGCAATTCCATATACCCATTTGCATGTTAGTTTTCCGTCTTTTCCATAAGTATGGGCTAAATTGGTGTAGTATTTAATCATTTCTTCATCATTTAATCTTTTTCCATTTATTCTTCTTACAAACATACCTGGCTGTTTTTCTTCTGGAATATCTTCTATATATAGGTTATCATCCATAGCAAAAACAGGGTAGGGAGAAATTTTAGCGTAGGCTCTTGCTTTTATTAAAGCATTATCAATGGCATTTTTTCCGTTTTCTTCTATTTCAAGTTTCTTTTCTATATCGTTTAAGGTAATGATTTCTATATTTCTTTTTTGTAATTCTCCTTCAAATCTTTTTTTCTTACTTTCATTTTCTGTTGCAAAGAGTACTTTTTTCATTTTTTTCCCTCTTTTTCTTTTTTATAATTTTTTAGAAAAATATCTAGTTCTTTTTCATCTTTGAAAATTGTTTCAAAAATATTATATAAAGTATCGGTTGTTTCGTATTCTCCAATTGCATAACACTTTTTTCCTAATCCGAATGCAATACCTGCTTCAATGTGTGCTGCCTTTCCGGCTGGTAAGACTAGTAATAGGTTAGTAGAATTTTGTTCTCCTTCTAAATCATTATGGAATAAATTTAAGACAATGTCACTTTTTAATCCAAGAGATTCAAATTCTTTTTGTTTTTCCTCTGGAGTTTGATTTTTGTTACCATATCCCCAATTTTCTTCATTTTTTAGAAAACAATAGTAAGAGATATTATATTGATCAAATAAGGCACATATTTTTAATATATTTTCTTTATTTCTTGCTCTACCGGCAATAAAAAATTCGTATTTATTGTTCATAATTTTGGTTCCTTTCTTTGTTTGTTTTACATTTTTGTGTACGAATATATTATAGCATACTTTTTTTGGTTTTCTTTCTCATTTAGGAGGATTTTTAGTAGGAAAACTAGAATATTAATAGTAGGGGATTATTAGTAGAGAAAGTACTGATTTAGTATTTTTTTGATAAAGGAGGCTATTGATGAAGTTTAAGAATTTACCTGATGAGGAGAAACCAAGAGAGAGATTATATCTTTATGGAGCTAATGTATTAAGTAATGAAGAATTAGTAATGATTTTATTAAAAACAGGAACTCGGAAGTTTTCAGTAAAAGAGTTAGCGTTTGAACTTTTAAGTCAAAGTGGAGGAGTTAGAAATTTAAAGAATATGACTTATCAGAAATTAATTCAAATTGAAGGAATTGGGCATGTTAAAGCAATTGAAATTCTTGCGTTGATTGAATTATCAAAAAGAATTCAAGAGAAAGTTACTTTACCAGATATTTTAAATTGTGCTAGTCCTAGTAATATTATTGGCTATTTTCATGATTTGTTTATCGATAAAAAGCAAGAGGAATTTTATGTTCTATATCTAGATAATAAAAAGAAATATCTTGATAAAAAGAAACTTTTTGTAGGAAGTATTAATTATTCAATTGCTCATCCAAGGGAAATTTTCAAGAATGCTTATTTAATTTCGGCATCTTTTATTATTTGTATTCATAATCATCCTTCTGGAGACCCAACACCTAGTAAGGAAGATATTAATTTGACTAAAAGTTTAAATGAGATAGGAAATATGCATGCGATTTATTTAGTAGATCATTTAATTATAGGTAAGGATTGTTACTTTAGTTTTTATGAGAGTCATTGTATTTTAAATACTAAATAATTTTCTTTTACATATAGTTTAGTAGGTGGATATGGATGAAAAGTATAGTGAAATTGCTTGGTTTACTTGTTTTGATTGGGTTTAGTTTTTTTTATACCGATAAAGTAATTGAGGTTATTCGAGAAGAAGATGAAGTGATGATTAAAATTAAAGAAGAAAAAGATCGTTATTATGTGAAACCAATTGATGCGGTTATTTCGGGAAATACAATTATTCCTGGAGAAAATGGGAGAGAAGTAGATGTTGATGGTAGTTATAAGAAAATGAAAGAACAGGGAATTTATAATGAGAAATTGTTTGTATTTGATGAAATAAAACCTAAAGTTAGGTTAGAAGATTATCAAGATAAATTTATTATTTCGGGGAATAAAAATAAGAAGATGGTTAGTTTAGTTTTTTCTATTGATAGTAGTAGATATTTAGAACAGGTAGATAAAATATTAAATAATAAGAATGTTGTTGGTAATTTTTTTGTGGATTATTCTTATTTGATTAGTAATTCTACTGTGATTAAAGATAAATCTCATCATGAATTTTATAGTTATGGATCCAATGGCGTTTATTCTCCCGATACAATATTATTTGCTAATAATTTAATTAGTAGGATTAGTAATAATGAGGCTATTTATTGTTTTTCTTCTGATATGTCAAAAAAAACTTTATCTCTTTGTAGTAAGAATAATTTATATACAGTATCTCCTACTATTGTTGGGGCAAATACACCTTATAAAAATGTTAAAAATAAATTAGAAAGTGGTAGTATTATTTTTCTTTCTTTAAATAATGCGGGAATGACAGAATTACCTTTAGTTATTGATTATATTGAAGGAAAAGGATATGAGATTGTTGGTTTATCTACTTTACTTTCAGAATAAAAATTTATAAGTGTTTTTTCATTAAATTTTCTTTTTCAATGTATCCTAAATTTTGATAAAAATCTTTTGTTCCACGATAATCATCTAGATAGCTATAATGAAATTTTTCTTGAAAATATTCTTCTATTATTTTATGATTATCTAAGATATATTTTAATAGATTACTTCCTATATGTAAGGGAGTTTTTTGATATTTTTTTAGTACAAATAATTGATCAATATAGAGTGAATGATAAGTATTTTTTGTGTAACATGCAGCAACTAATATTTCTTCAAGAAAAGCACCGATAACTAAATATTTACCTGATTTTAGGTCATTGATGTAAAAACTTTTTTTATGTGACATTTTTTCTTCATCTATTCCATATGCATTAAAGCGAATTTTTTCTAATAAGTCTATATTTTCTTCTGTTAATGAGATTATTTTATATTTAATATTCAATTTAATCACCTATATTTATTTTAACAGATATTTTTTATTTCTAAAAGGTATGTTTACAGTAAAAATATTTTATGTTATATTAATTTTGGTGATATTTATGTCTAAGTATTATTTGGTAGCAAGTTATTTTGATGGAAGAAACTTTTATGATGAGGTAATAATCAAAAATTTAGCTGGTGTGAATTTAGATAAGTTAAATACTATTGATGTATTTACTTCTAGTCATTCTTTATTAGAGTTATTTTCTTTGATGGAGAGTGAACTTGGGGTTAGTCGAAGAAATCAAATTTCAATTAAATGTTTGAAAAATAAAGATGCTACTCCTAATTACTATAGAGTAATTGTTGATGATAAGAATTATTTGGAAGCTGTTTTGGGAATGAAAGAAGTTAGTTATCGGGCTATGGATAAGAAACGTAAAGCTTTATCTATAAGAGGAGATAGTGAACTTTATCAACAGGAAAGACAGTTTTTGATTGGTATATTAAATACTAGGGATATTTCTTTATTTGATCAAATATATCCTTATTCTAATCAATTTTCATATTTGGTTCATCGCTATTTAGAAACGGATTATGATGATATTCAAGTGATGAATAATGATTATCAGATGATTATGGATGAATTTTCTAATTATAAAACATTTCGCTATTGGTATATTTTGAGAAATAAAAATCAACATAAGAAGGAAAATAGAAATTTTATTATTTCTAAAAGAAATGTTAGTGATAGTAAGAAGAAAAAAAAGACAGTTAAGTCTATTCAAGAATGTGAAGAGGAATTTGAGAAAAAGTTTTATGAAAAAAATCATATGTTATTTGAGGATTATGAGGCTATTTCTCATAATTTGGCTTATTTAGATGAAGATAAAGAGGAATATTTAGATGTTGATGAGGTAGAAAGAATGTATAACCATCATCAAAGACGTTAGTTTTTTCTTGACAAGATAGTTTACAATTTTTATAATAAGTTTGAAGATGTTGAAGGGGGATATTTTTTATGTTGGGTATTAAGCAGAAAGTAGTAATGTTAGAGAAGTTATCGCTTATTTTAGTTGAGATGAAGACTTGTAGAAGGATTCAGGAAATATCAGAGAGGACAGGAATTCCTACTAGTACAATTCAACGATATTTGCAAAGAGATGATTTGTTATTATGCTTACTTGATTATGATACGAGAGTTTGTAGTGCTTTTAGGTTACAGATTGATATATGGCTTAAAAATGCTAAAATTGCTGGTAATCAATTAGGTGGTGTAGTTACTCAAAATAAGCATGGTTATCAAAAAGAGAAATCAGGTAAATTTAGTGGTATTGGGAGAAAGTGATTTAGCTTTCTTCTTTTCTTGCTAATTTTTGTTATTCATAGTATAATTTAATAGAAAAATTTAGAGTGAGGTAATGTGATGAAGAGTAATGCAATGAAGAAAAATAGTTTTATTGAAGGTACAATTGTTGCTACTATGGGAATTTTTTTGGTAAAAGTTATTGGGATTATTTATGTTATTCCTCTTAATGCAATTATTGGAGAACAAGGTGGAGCTTTATATGGATATGGATATACTATTTATCAATTGTTTTTAAGTATATCTAGTGCTGGATTTCCTTTTGCTATTAGTAAGATTACTAGTGAATATAATGCTTTAGGGTATAAGAAGGCGATTTCTAATACTTATAAAATTTCTTTGAAATTGATTTCTGTTATTTCTATTTTGATCTTTTTCATTTTATTTATTTTTGCACCTCAGATTGGTAAATTGATTATTGGTAAGGCTACGGAGGGAAATACTTATCAAGATATTGGATTTGTTATTCGTATGGTTTCTTTTGCTATTTTGGTAGTTCCTTTCTTAGGGGTTACTAAAGGACTTCTTCAGGGCTATAAATATATTACTCCTTATTCTATTAGTCAGGTTATTGAGCAAGTGGTTCGGGTAATTATTATTTTGGTTGGTACTTATGTTTCTCTTAAGGTTTTGCATCTTCCGTTAAAGATTGGGGTTGGTATTGCGGTATCTGCTGCTTTTTTTGGAGGGCTTGCGGCTTATATTTATTTGAAGATTAAGATTAAGAAAGCTAATTTACTTCCTAAAAATGTTTTAGATGATGAAGTGGTGATTTCTTCTTCGGAAATTATTAGGAAAATACTGATGTATTCTATTCCTTTTATTATGATTAGTTTAGTGAATAATTTATATACAACAGTAGATATGATTTTATTATCTCGGACGATGAATGATCTTTTGCATTTGAAGTCTAGTGTTGTTGATTCTATTGTTGGGGTTTATACGACTTGGGGAATTAAGTTAAATAATATTATTTTGGCTGTTTCTACTGGGCTTGTTACTTCTCTTATTCCTAATATTGTTACTAGTTTTACTAAGCATGATATGGATGATGTGAATGATAAATTTAATAAGGCTATTCAGTGTGTTTTATTGGTAATTGTTCCTATGACTATCTTTTTATCTTTATTGGTAAAGCCAGTATGGACATTATTTTATGGAAATAGTTATTATGGGCCAATTGTTTATCAGTATTTTGTTTATACAGCTCTTTTTGGTGGTATTTATACAATTATTGTGAATACTTTGCAGGGAATTAATAAATATAAATTGGTTATTGCTACTGTGATGATTGGTCTTGTTACGAATGCTATTTTGGATGTTCCTTTGATGTTATTTTTTGATAAGATAGGAATGAATGTTAGTTATGGGGCTATTACGGCAGCGTTGATTGGTTACACTTTATCTATTGTTACTTCTATGGGGATTTTGAAGAAAAAATACTTATTTAGATTTGATCAAACTTTTAAGAGGTTACCAAAATATATTATTTCATGGGGAAGTTTTATTTTAAGTATTTATTTGATGAAGTTGTTTATTCCTACTAATCTTCATGGGAGATTTATTCAAATTCCTATTTTGATGATTTATGGAATAGTGAGTTTCTTTATTTATATTTATATTAATTATAAGAATGGAAATATTAAGAGTGTTTTTGGGAATAAGATTAATAATGTTTTAAAAAAATATTTTAAGTAAAAAAAGAAATATGGTTGTTATTTCTTTTTTTATATATTTTTTTTCTTTTTATTAATTCCTATCATACTACTTAACATTGAGGTTAATAATAAAATTACATTAAAGAGTAAAGTTTTTAATTGGTATTTATCTAATAATAGAATTAGAATAGTAAAGATTATGATAATTATGGTTCCTAGTTTTATTCCTTCAATATATCCTTTCTTTTGCGCTGATTTTCCTAGGTTATAGCTGACTAGTGCAAGAGATAGAAGAGGGATTAGTAGTTTTAATCCTTTAATTATTTTCATATTAAATAAGCTAAAATAGTCAATTATGGTTAAAAAGAAAGTAGAAATAAGAAGTAAGAGAAAGAAATAACCTGTATTGATTAGTATTTTTTTCATTTAAAATACCTCCATTAAATTTTATGTTTGGTATAAAAAAATAGAATTTTATTCATAATAGTAATGGTGATATTATGGATATGGATTTTTTATTGATTTTTGTTCGGACATTGTTTTTTTATTTTTTAATTTTTGTTATTTATAGAGTGATGGGGAAAAGAGAAGTTGGACAGCTTGGGATTATTGATTTAGTTGTATCTATTTTGATTGCTGAGTTTGCTGTAATTAGTATAGAGGATTCTAATAAAAGTATATTTGTTTCGGTTATTCCTATTTTGACTTTACTTGTTTTACAAGTTTCTTTAGCATTCTTGACTTTAAAAAAGCCTAAGTTTCGGATTTTTTTAGATGGTAATCCTTCTATTATTATTCAAGAGGGTAATATTAATTATAAAGAGATGTTAAAACAAAAGTATAATTTAGATGATTTGACTGTACAACTTCGTGAAAAGGGATATCGTTCGATTGAAGATGTTGAATATGCTATTTTGGAGAATAATGGGACATTATCTGTATTTCCTTATCCTAAAGATAAAAAGAAGAGTTGTTTACCACTTCCTGTTATTTTAGATAGTAATATTCAAGAAGATACTTTAAAGTGTTTAGGAAAGGATAAGAAATGGGTATATGATATTTTAAAAAATAAAGGGGTTAAAATAGAAGATGTATTTTATGCTTTTTATAAGAATAGTAATATTTTTATTATTAAGAATGAAGAACTGTTATAAACTGTTTATGTTTTTAATAGTTCTTTTTTTAAAATGCTTGAAAAAGGAGGAAAACTATTATATACTTAGTTTATATTAGATTCTAGAATAGGTAGTATGGAGAAGTGATATAATGAAAGAAACAAAAATAATGAGAGTATTTGAACAGTATATTAAGAAATTTGATATGAATAAAGGGAATGTTAAAGCAATGTATTTTCATAGTATTAAGATGATGGAACTTTGTAAAGATATTGCTTCAAATATTGGTATATTTTCTGAAGAAGAGATTGTTGTTTGTGGACTTATTGGGCTTTTTCATGATATTGGGATGTTTAGTAATAAATTTAAGAATTGTATAGTTGTTGATGATAGTATGGATAAATCAAAGGTGAGTATTGATATTTTGTTTGATAAAGATAATTTAATGCGTAAGATTACTGATGATACTCGCTACGATGATGCAATTAAGATTGCTATTTATTGTCAAAATAAGAATGGATTACCTCAAGGGTTTAATCAAAAAATACTTCATTTTTGTATGGTTTTAAAAGATGCCCATGTGGTTGAGACTTTTCGGATGATTACGAATTATCCTTATATGGATATGTATATTGATAATTTTCCTAATGATTTAGCTTATAATGATTTTAAACAGTTTAAGGTGGTTAATTCTAAGGTTAGTGATAATGATGCTGATAAGATTTTAGAAGTGATGTCTTTAATTTTTGGAATGAATTATTCTTATAGTTATACTTTACTTAAGGAAGAAGGGTCGGTAAATAAGTTGGTTGGTGCTTTAAAAATTGGCAATAAGAATATTAATCGCTTTTTTTATCAGATTGCCTCTGCTTTAAATGTTTATATTGATAGAAAAATTATGGGTTAATGTAAAAGAAGTAGAATTAATTTTTTAATTTATAAGGAAACTACGATTTTTGTGTATAACTGGTAGTTAATCGAATGGGTGCAATTATTTTGCACCCATTTTTA
>CAKPHZ010000034.1 GCA_934162265.1 uncultured Bacilli bacterium
TGGGTGCAAAATAATTGCACCCATTCGATTAACTACCAGTTATACACAAAAATCGTAGTTTCCTTATAAATAAAAAAGTTAGCATAATGTTCTTTATATGCTAGCTTTTTCTTTGTTATGAAATCTGATTATATTTATAACAGTTATTAATATTATTACTAAATCCATAATAAACATTGGATATGATTTGATAAAAAAATCATATATCAACCATAATGATAAATTTATTAATAATGCAATTCTCATTATTTGGGAAGATTTTGACTTATGCATAAATAGAGAATATTCAATAGATGCTATTATTGGTAATATTCCTACAATCCCTTTGTTATTTACTTTAATTCCTATTATTAAAATTAGTATTACGTAAAAAAATAGTTCTCTTTTATTGAATTTTTCTTTGATACTTAAATAATTTCTTATAGATGTAAAAATATTAACTACAAAACCAGAAAAACTATTTAAAAACAAATTAGATATTGCATTAAAGATAGAATCTGCTAACTGGAAAATTAACATTTTATTTTTTTTTGTTTTAAAAGTGGATAATGCTAGAAAAAATGCTGCTATAAATGAAAATAATTCTCCTAATAATATATTTAAGCTCATACTTATCTATCCTTTCTTTATCATTATATCATACTACTTGTTTAAAACAATCAGTTTATTTCTATTATTACATATAATAGAGTAGGAGGTTGTTATGGCATTTAGTGATAATTTTTTTAAAAAAATAGAGAAAAAAACTAGTGTTGATAAAGATACAATTTTATCTTTAGCTAATAAGTTGCAACAAGGAAATATGAAGGATGAAGGTACTTTAAAAGAAGTAATTCATGATATTTCTAGAATTACTGGAAGAGAGGTTACTCCTGAAAAGGAACAAAAGATAATTGATACTGTTCTTTCTAACGGAGTACCTAAGAACTTTAATCAGTATTTAGATGATGTTGAAAGTGGAAAAGATTAATTATTTAAATTGATCTTTTTCTTTGCAAATAATTTACATTATAATTTAAGAATGATATACTAAAAATATAGTAGATAGGAGTTAGATATTATGGGTTATATTTACCATGGTAGTACAATTAGTAATTTAAAAGTTATTGAACCTAATTCTTCAACACAAGCTGGTTCATATGTATATGGCTCACCTAATTACTTAGTTGCAGTTATTTTTTCTATTATTCAAAAAACTGATAAACCTTTTCCTTTAAAGTTTGGTTGGGATAAAGATGAAAATTTTTATCTTGCTGAAAGATTTCCACATCAATTTGATTCAATAAATAATATTAGTTCTAGTATTTATACTTTAAGTGAAAACGATTTTAAAGCTTTTTCTAATCATAGTGCTGGAAATAATATTGAATTAAGAACAGATAAAGTTCAAATGGTATTAAAAGAAGATAAAATTGAAAATACTTTAGAATATTTAAGACAACATAATGTTTGTCTTTATCCGTATTCTGAAAGAGAAAAAGCCGGTATTCCTCATTCTGATAATTATATGGTGCAAGGGGTTCTTCGAACATATACTTGGAAAATTGAAGATAATAGTACTGATAGTTACTTACTTGCTCAAAATCATTTAGATTACTGTAAAAGTGCATTGCCACAATATGCTAATTTAATTGATTACTATGCTGATATTATTAATAGATTACCTAAAGAGAAAAGAGAGTTATTTGTTGATTGTCTTTATGATAAGCAAAAAGAGAGATTTGATAAAAATGCTATAAAAAAATTCTTAAAAAAAAATAAAATTGGTATAAGTAAAAATAAATCTTATTCTAAAAAGTTAGTTCCTAATGGATTTTGTTTTTATATGTTACTAGGAATAATTAGTATTGTTAGTCTTGTTATTTTAACTTTACTGATAAGAACAATATAAAGTTTTTTATTTTATATCGTTCTTTTTTTCTGGTAAAAATATTTTTAAGTATTTTATTAAAAAAATGTCAAAAATAGAGATTTATATTAATAAATAAGTAGATATTACATAGTATTAACTAGAATATGAGAAAAGGGGTATAGAATGGAAAAGATTGATGTTATTAAGAGTATATCAGAACGATGTGGTGGTGATATTTATCTAGGTGTTGTTGGAGCAGTTCGTACTGGGAAGAGTACTTTTATTAAAAAATTTATGGAAACATTAGTTATTCCTAATATTAGTGATGAGTTTGAGAGAAAGAGAACTTTAGATGAACTGCCTCAATCAGCGGCTGGTAGAACGATTATGACGACCGAGCCTAAGTTTGTTCCTGCTACGGCTGCAACAATTCAGGTAGATGATTTTACAGCAAATATTAGGATGGTAGATTGTGTTGGGTATGTTATTGATGCTGCAAAAGGGTATGAAGATGATAATGGACCTAGAATGGTTATGACACCTTGGTACAGTGATCCTATTCCTTTTGTGGAGGCTGCTGAAATTGGAACAGAGAAAGTAATTAAGGAACATTCCACCATTGGAATTGTGGTTACTACTGATGGTTCGATTGGGGAAATTCCCAGAAATGAATATGTTAGTGCTGAAGAGACGGTTGTTAATGAATTAAAAAGTATTGGAAAGCCTTTTATTGTTGTTTTAAATTCTGTACATCCAATGCTTCCTGAGACGGAAAAGTTAGCTGAAAATTTAAAGGCAAGTTATGGTGTTCCCGTTATTCCTGTTAGTGTTGAGAATATGCAAGAGCGAGAAATGATTGGTATTTTAAAGGATGCTTTGTATGAATTTCCTATTGAAGAAGTTAAAGTAAATATGCCTGAATGGATTGCTATTTTAAATCATAATCATTATTTAAAGAAAGAGTATATTAATAAAATTAGGGATAGTGTAGTAGAGATTAATAAATTAAAAGATATTGATAATATTACTGCTGGTTTTAAAGATTGTGAATATATTGAAAAGTCCTATATTTCTAATGTGGATACTTCTCTTGGGGAAGTTACAATTCAACTAGATGCTCCTAATGGATTATACAATCAAATTTTAAACGATATTATTGGAACAGATATTACTTCTAAGGCTAAGATGCTATCGATGTTTCAGGAGTTAAATGAAGCAAAGGTTGCTTATGATCAAATTAAAGGAGCTTTAAAGATGGTTAAACAAACGGGATATGGTATTGCTGCTCCAACACTTGCCGATATGAAATTAGAAACTCCTGAAATTATTAAACAGGGGCCTCGTTATGGAGTTAAGTTAAAAGCTAAGGCTCCATCTATTCATATGATTAAAGTAGATGTGGAATCAACTTTTGAGCCTATTATTGGAAGTGAGTTGCAAAGTAAAGAATTAATTGAGTATTTGACTAAAGATGCTAATAGTGAGAATATTTGGAAAAGTGAGATATTTGGTCGAAGCTTGGATGTAATTGTTCAGGAAGGTATTCAAGCTAAATTATCTATGATGCCGGATAATATTCGGTATAAATTAGGAAATACTTTGACAAAAGTAATTAATAAAGGATCTAATAACATGATTGCTATTGTATTATAAAAAAGACAAGTAAACATTAATATTTGTTACTTGTCTTTTTTTGTTATATGCAAAAATAGATTAGTCCTGATAAAACTAATCTATTTGAGTTTAGAAAAAAATTGAATTGTTTCCTAGTAATCTGTATTACCTACTAGAATATTTCACTAATAAATAATACAATTAATAAAAAACTTTAAATAAACATTATCAGTGTTTACTACAATTTCTTATCTTTTAAGTTTTCTTTCTTAAAACAATTGTTTTGCTTAGTGGTGATAAGAGTTAATAAATATAACTTTTTCTACCAAGAGAAGAAAGTGGTAACCAATCAAGCAATCATATTGTTATACAAAGGGTAAATTATCTTTACCAGTACAAATAGATTAAAACTATACATACTATCCAACAGTATAAATTGCTTGAATTACTTACTCTTTCTATTTAAGCAATTTCATTGTATCACTGTTTTTTATAATTGTCAATATGTTTGTTGCAATTTTAGTAAATTTTTATTTTTATTATTTTTGTTATGAAAACTTATAGTTAAAGTAAGTTATGTTTCCTTATATTTTAAAGAAAAAGTATTGATTTATTAAATAAATCATGATATCTTATTGTTGTAAGCATAAAGAAAATAAAACATGATGCTTATTATATAGATTATGGAGGTATAAAAATGACAAAAGCTGAATTAGTAGAATTTATTGCTGAAAATGCTGATTTAACAAAAGCTGATGCTACAAGAGCTTTAGAAGCTGTTGTAGAAGGTATTACTGAAGGATTAAAAAAGTCTGGTAAAGTTACTTTAGTTGGGTTTGGTACTTTCTCTGCAAAGAAAAGAGAAGCACATACTGGACGTAACCCACAAACTGGTGAACCAGTTGAAATCGCTGCACGTGTTGTTCCAGGTTTCAAAGCTGGTAACAAGTTAAAAGATGCTTTAAATTAGTTTTTGAAGATATATATAATAGTTAATTTTTAGATTAACTATTTTTTTATAGTAAAAATACTGATAAAGAAACAATTTCTCTATCAGTATTTTTATTTCATTTCACGATATATTGCTGTAACTTTTCCTAGTATCATATTATTTGCTATAATATTTACATTAATAGTAGGATATTTAGGATTCATAGCTTGTAAAATAATTCCTTTTGGATATCGATATAATCTTCTGACTGCTAAAATATTATTTTTAACTGCTATTACAATATCATCTCCATTTTTATAATCTTCTTGTGGTTTGAAAAATACTTTATCATTTTTAGAATATACTGGGAACATAGAATCATCTAAAATTTTCATTGATAATTCGCAATGATTAGTAATAGATTCATATGAAGCATTTTTATATGTATTGATAATTTTTTCTGTTTGAGGAGTTAAATCTTTGTCCTGTCTTAAACTATTGACATATTCTTTTACTAACTTTTTTTCAATTAGTTTTTTTTCTTCATCCGTTATTGGAGCGTCTTTAAACACCTCGTTATCTAAATTAAATATTCTACAAATTTCAAATAAAACATCATAAGGTATATTTAATTTTCCTGTTTCATATTTATGTAATGTTTGTCTATTTTTTTGACCATTAATTGCTTTCGATAAGTCTTCTAAAGAATAATTGTATTTTTCACGACCTGATCTGATTAATTCACTTACTAATGGTTTTAGTTCATCACTAACTAATTCATTTTTTCTTGTTCTCATAATATTACTTCCTTATTTTTTTATTGTTCTTTTATATATTTGGTAGTAATTATTGCTAATGTTCCTGCAAGTCCTACCACTAAACTCACTAAGTATCTTATCATAATTATTTTTACAATGTCAATTGGTTCTTTTACAAAAGTGTATGCAATTATACCAAATAAGATTGATGCTATAAATTGAATAATAATTGTTGAAAAAATATTACTAATTATAATACTATTTTTCATTCTTTTTAAATAATAGTATAGTTTATTATTTAGTATTAATGAATAAAGAATAGTTACTATATTTGCAAATATTATTCTTAATGAATTATCAAAGATATTATTATATGATGCGCTTGCAAATAATCCTATTTTACTAGCAGTCATCTGTTTAATTAACAATAATATTAAATAAGATAATGTTAAAACAGTAACGGTTAATAAAAGATGTTTTTTTGTTTCTTCAGGTCCAATTTTTTGAATAATAATATTTGCAACAATAAAAATTGTTACTAAAGGAATTATTCCTAAATTCATATCATAATTATAAATTGTTATCATTTTAAAAGACATCATGCAACTTAAAATAATACTTGCTATTGTATAAGCATATAATCCAACCAAATGATAATTTTTATAAAGAATAACTATTGCGATGATACAAACAATTAATTCAATAATTAATAAAGATAATGAACTCATTTTATCACCTTCATTTTACTTAATTTAGGAAGGACTAGAGAATATATTACTGTTATAATTAGTCCTATCATGTAAGTTGATAGAGATAGTTCAATAATTACTTTTAAAGTAAAAATATTATAATATGATCCTAAATAGAAGGTAATGGCGTTTACCAGACCTACAACTAAATAGGTAGTAACAGTTGTTATAAAGGGTAAATCATATAGCTTTTTTATTTTTTGATAAAGTAAAATTAATAAAATACTAGAAAAAAATGTTGATACAGGGTAGGTAATTAATATTCTGTAATTTTCTATAAATACATTTTTCATATTGATACTAATAGAATCTGTTAATGCTTGGGTATGATATGACATTAAAAACAAAAAAAAGGCAGTAAAAATATTAATCAAAAAGTTTAAAACTACTATTTTTTTTGTCTCTTTTTCTGTAGTATTTTCTAGTAATAAATAAAGTGATGTATACATTGTGATATATAATACCACACTAGAATTAATATCAATTGTTGTTAAAGTTGTATACTTAAAAGATGTAATTAATGCAAGAACACCTGTCATAATTGTACTCATTATCAGTCCTAGATTCCCTAACAATTTACTTATTAAAAAAAGAAATAGTATTAATATAATTATAATGGAAAGATAAATTAATATATTCATATGTCACCTTCTTACCTATGATAATTATATCATATTTTTTTTATATACAAAAGGATTTTTGGTCAGAATAAATGGATGATTTTTTCAATCTTATTTGCAAAACAAAATTCCACTCTTAGGTAATTAAAAATGAAAAAATATTGATGAAATCAAAAAAGATGTCTCTAAGTAACATCTTAGTTCATTTTATAGTACTTAAAATTAAGTAATCTTATTATTTTACCTTACGCTTAGCCTGATTCCAAGCACTTATTTCTTTTCTTCTGACTTTCTTTAGTCTTACGTCTAGTTTTTTAGTGTTTTTTTGAGCATTCATATAAATGTTTTTTTTAGAATGTATATAATCAGATTCTGGATGATGAATTAGTAAATATATCAGATAAGAACTGACAAAAAAACTAGGATATTTTTGAGCAACTTCCATCATTTTTTTAGAATTTTGCTTATTACATTTTTTCATAAAGTTATAAGCAAAATTCCTTTCATCATCTGTTAGTTTTGTAGCCGCATAATAATAAATATCAAATTTAGGAAGGCTATTAACTAATTTTTTATATTCTCTATCCTCTTGAATGGAATGAGGCTTTTTCAAATGAAATTTTCTATTTTCTAAATCTATTTCACCATCTATTCTTTTTATTAAAGAGTATAATTTTTTTATTTTATATAATGTTAAATCATCTTTTAATTTGCTTTCTTCTAAATTACCAGATTTTAATTTTTCTATATAACATTTTGGAGTATATTCTATCCATTTTCTTAAATTTTCAATTTCGACTAAATCTATTTTACATTCTCCCATACTTTGAACTATAATCATTTTGTATCAACTCCTATAAATATGCATTAAGTGTCTTATTTCTTAATATTTTCTTTTCTATAATATCTTTAATAACTTATTATTATTTATAAAAATAAATATATAAAGGTGAGAAAAGATATAAAGTATAATAGCATAAAACAAAGAAATAGGGAAGAGGTTTGTCATGAAACTTGAAACAAAATAAAGTAACTAAATTCATTTTTTTACACAATTATTTTTTTGTATCAAAATATTATATGTTACTCAATAATAAGACTAATATTAACAAATTTGAGTAATTAGTACTTTAATTTTAAAAGCATTAGGCATATTCACAATAATCAAAAATAACCACACTAAAAAATGTAGTTATTTCAAAGAAACTTAATATTTTTTATTTAAATTTTTGATTTTTCTTTTCTAAAAGCATGTCATAAAATGCTTCTATTCTAGTATCTATTGCTACGTCGCTAGTCTGAGAATCAAAACTAAAATATATAATTGGAATTTCATAGTCATTACTTATTTTTTCTAAAATACTCATTGCGTTTAACTCTGGAGTACATCCGAAACTTTTAATATGAACTATACCATCATATTTTTTCTTAGCAAGTTCCAACGATAATACAACACTTTCTGTAGCATCAGCTCCTAAATGATATTTTAAATATTTTTTCCCCTTTTTTAGGAGTTTTTTGATGTTTTGTTTTTTTTGAAATAATAGATAAGTTAAGGTTGTATAGCGGTGAACTTCTATCCCATAAGAAGCTAGTTTTAATTCTATATTATTACTTGAGAAAGGTTCCATAATAGAATATAATTCTCCTACTAAACCTATCTTTATACAATCTTCTGGCTTTTCAACTGGAAGGTTTTTATAAATCTTTTTATACTTATAATATAATTTTATTAGAGAAATAGGAGAATGTTTTTTTGATTTTAATTCCTTTAAAAATTGATCTTGAGTATTTAGAAAACTATTTTTTTTCTTTTCAAATCCTAAGTTTTCTCGTGGATATTTTGATAGTTTATCCATAATTATAATCATTATTATTGTATTTATGGAAAAATAAATAAATTTAGCAAGACTTAATTGAGGATTTTCTTTTTTGGCGAAATGGTAAATTTTAGCAATAGATACTCGATTATTTTCTATGAAATTGATTAATGTAAATTCATATCCTAAATCTTTTAATATTTGTTCTTGGAGTTCTGCATAGTATCCATAGCGACAGCCTCCTCCAGCTTGTAAAATAACATTTGCTCCTAAATCTAAACTTTCAATAAAGTTTCCTAAATTATATTTAAAAGGCATACAAACATAATCTGGTGAATGTTTACTTCCTATTTCAATTGTTTTTTTTGTAATTTTTGGAGGAATTATAATCTCTTTTTTGGTGGTGTTTTTAAGAAGATAAGTTATTGGAATATAATAGAATCCCATATGAGGAAAGGTTATTTTATCCATTGTTTTTTCTCCTCTCATTAATAATATCAATAAAACTTTCTAATCTTGTTTCTAATCCAGTTGATGATGTTTGTTCATCTACTAAAATATTTGTTACTGGGATATCAGAGATTTTTCTTATCATTAACTCATTTACTAAAGAATCTGGTCCACAAGGGAATGTCGTTAAAAATATTATTCCATCAACTGAATAATGATAATATTCAATTGCTCCTATTAATTCTTTAGAGTATGTCCAATATAGGGTAGGGGATAGATTTTTTGCATACATTCTTGCTGTTTTATGTTCTAATAGATTTGCATATATTATTTCTACACCCATTTGTTCTAGTTTTTTAATAATGGGAAGACCTATGTAATTATCATAAACATTATAGGGATGAGAAACTAATAAGATTTTTTTGTTATAACTATTTAACTTTTTTGTTTGTGATATTAATTGCTTTTTCCAATAATTCTGATTACACTTTTTGGCTTTTAAATAAGATATTATAATTTTTACTGGATTTTTAGTGATTTTTAATCCTAATTTTAAATAAGTAACTATTTGAAATGGCTGTTTTGTTAATTCAATATTGTAATCTAGAATTTTTGTATCTGGTAATAAATTTTTTATAATATCATATGTTGCATTAAATTTTACACAAACTTGTTCGTTTTTTCCATAGTCATAAACTCTTGGTACTAGAATATAGTCACATTTTTTTTGTAATGAAGCAACATGTCCAAGATATATTTTTGATGAGAGACAGGATTCATCAATTGATAGTTTTTTTCCTGTATTAATTGTTTCTTTATTAGTATCTTCACTTACTATTACATTACATCCTAAGTTGTGAAAAAAGTTTTCCCATAAAATATGATATCTATAATACAAATATGCCTTTGGAATGCCAATAGTTATTTTTTTCATTTTTTCACCTAATAAAATCTATGTGCTTATTATTTTTTTATTCATGATAATTTTTAAATTTATTTTATTCGAAAGTTTATTTGCTTATAGTACTTCTGTAGATTTTTTCTAAATGATAAAGAATAAACTTGGTAAAGAGGAATATTTTTAAATAAAAAAAGAATGAAACTCCGTTTCATCTACATCCCTCGTGGGATGTTTTATTTTATTCCAATTTTTAGTATA
>CAKPHZ010000035.1 GCA_934162265.1 uncultured Bacilli bacterium
ACACGTAAAATGTTTGAAGATGCTATTATTGAAGCTTATAATAACGCTGAATAAGAATTTTAGGAAACTATTGATATGTAAGTAGTTTCTTTTTTTATGCCTTATGGATATGATTTTATGATTCTTTCTTTATATTGTTCATGAATAGAATAGTTCTTACATATACATTATTAGGAGGGACATTTATGGACAAGGTAAAAGAAATGGAAAGTAGTAGTTTTAATCATGGAATATCTATTGCTGAGAGAAAGAATGTTTTAGTTACAGGGGTAAAGAAGATTGAGAGTTTTGATAAGGAAGAATTTTTAATGGATACTACTTTAGGTTTTTTAACAATTAAGGGGAATGGGTTAGAGATTATAAAGTTGGATACTTATCAAGGAAATGTTACAATTAAGGGAACTGTTGATAGTATTAATTATACGGCTGGTGATAACAAAAAGAAATCAGAGGAAAGTTTTCTTTCTAAGTTATTTAAGTAATGTTTTTAAAGGTGCAAATTATTTCTTTGATGGTTTCTTTTTGTTATGGGATATTTTTTTATTTGTTGTTAGAGTTAAATTCTAAATTTTTATATTCTTCTAATATCATGATAAAAGTAATTTGTTCTTTTTTGTTTGTAATGTTTCATACTTTGTTGTATTTTTTGATTTTAATGAAAATTAATTATGGTTATATTCATTTTTATTTCTTTTTATGTATTATTTTGGGGTATATTTTGTGTAAAGTGATTTATAAAAAAATTGTAAAGAAATCATGAATGTGCTATAATCAAGTTAAGATAAGTTGGTGATAGGTATGAAGAAAAGACGTAAATATACTGTTAAGACAAAAGGGAGAATGTTAGTTATTATTCTTTTCTTTTTTGCAATTATTGCTACTTTAGGATATACTTTTTTTCTTGATTTAGGGCGTATTTATGATATGAAGATGGAAGAGCAAAAATTAAATAAGGAAAAAAATGAGTTATTAGATGAGGAAGAAACGATACAAGCGGATATTAAGCGATTGTCTGATTCTGATTATATTGCTAGGTATGTTCGTGAGAAGTATATGTATTCTAAAGAAGGAGAGTTAATTTTAAGGATTAAAGAGTAAAAAAACTGGTAAAGGTAGTCAGAGTATTGAACCTTTGTCAACACTCTGCTATACAATTATTTGTATAGCAAATCAAAAGTATAAGTAGAAAGAGAGCAATAATATAATTAATATTTCTATAAGATTGAATGTAGGTGGTTAATTTATGGTAACATTTGAAGAAATAATTCATGAAAAGGATAAAAAAAGGAGAGATATATTAGTTGAAAAGAAAATTCAAGAATTAAATGAGTTTAGTACTCCTTTCGAATTAGGTACAAATTCAATTGCTAGTGGTTTTATATCTAGTAATAGTGTAGTTCATTTTTCAGAATGTCATTGGGATTTAAACAAAGGTTTAGGAAGTTTCTATGGAATGAAGACTACTGATTATTTTTACGATTTTTTTGATTTTTTGAGTAAGAAAAATTTAACAACAAAAGTTGATGTTGTTAATTATGTTTCATCTTTTTTAAAAAAATATTTTGATGAAGAGGGCAGTAAAAAAAATGATAGAGAAATCTTATTTGATGATATATGCAATCAACTAGATCATATGTCTGATGAAGAAAAATTTTTAAGATGTAGGAATGCTTGGATGGATATTGGAATTTTTAAAAATAGATCTGCAGCAGAGTGCACTGAACATTCAGCTATTACTCAAAACTTACTAAGTATTTGTGATATTGAATCATGTTATATATCTGGTAATATGAAAACATCTAGTTCAAACGGAGCTCATGCTTTTACTATTTTTAAAATGAATGAAGATTTTTATTTATTGGATTCTACAAATCCAGTCTGTTTGTTCGATGAAAAAGATAATTATGCGGGATGTAAATCGTTTGTTGTTAAGTTGCCTTATGAAATTGTAATAAATTTTATTCAATTAAATGGAGAAATAAAATTAGGGAAATGCAACTATATGAGAACGAGTAGTGGAAAAACTATTATGGTAGATAAATCAATAAATGTATATACGACGACAAGTAAATTAATAAACGAAGAAGAATGCAATAAATTTTTTGGTTTAAATTCTAGAACTAATAAATTGTAACTATAAAATATAGCGATAAAAAGGATAAGCATAGATGAAAAAGTCTATGATAGTTCAATATTTATTGATATATTTGTAAAGGTGACTGAAAAAATTAAAATGTATTTAAAAGAAAACCTCACATTTTTCAAATGTGGGGTTTATCAACATTCTGATTTGTAAGGTGTTATTCCTTATCTGTTTTTTCTTCTTTATTAGATTTCGTTTCTTTTTTAGAAGAATCTTCATCAGTATTTTTTTCTTCCTTATTTTCTTCATTTGGAAGATGTCCTGTTTTTACTAAAGAGTCAATTTGTTCTTTGGTAATGGTTTCTTCTTCTAATAGAGTGTTTGCAATTAAGTCTAATAAATTTTTATTTTCTTTTAAGATTTTCTTTGTTTTTTCATAGCATTCATTGATGATGCTACGCATTTCTTCATCTATTTCATGAGCAACGATATCAGATACGTTTCTATTTTTTGTGTAGTCTCTTCCTAAGAATGTGTTTCCTGATGGTTCTTCTAACATCATTGGTCCTAATTTACTCATTCCATATTCTGTTACCATGCTTCTTGCAATTTTGGTTGCTTTTTTGAAGTCGTCGTGAGCACCAGTAGTGATTTCTCCAAATTCGATTTCTTCAGCAACACGTCCACCTAATAAGCCTGAGATTGCTTCTAATAGTTCTTGTTTTGTGCTAGTGAAGGTTTCTTCTTTTGGTGTCATCATTGTATATCCACCGGCTTGACCTCTTGGAATGATGGTTATTTTTTGAACATCATTAGCGCCTTCTAGTTTAAGACCAACAACAGCGTGTCCTGCTTCATGGTAAGCAACTAATTTCTTTTCTTTGTCTGTATATTTCTTCGTTACTTTAGCTGGTCCCATGATAACACGGTCGGTTGCTTCGTCAATTTCACTCATTGTAATTGCTTTTTTTCCTCTTCTGACAGTAAGTAGGGCTGCTTCATTTAATAAGTTTTCTAGGTCAGCTCCACTGAAGCCTGGTGTTCTTTTAGCAAGATATTCTAGAGTAATATTTTTATCTAATGTTTTATTTTTAGCGTGTACTTTTAAAATTTCTAAACGAGCGTTTTTATCTGGTAGTCCAACTGTAACTTGACGGTCAAATCTTCCTGGTCTAAGTAGGGCTGGGTCTAATACGTCTGGACGGTTAGTAGCAGCAATTACAATGATTCCTTCATGAGGTCCAAATCCATCCATTTCTGTTAATAATTGGTTTAGGGTTTGTTCTCTTTCATCATGTCCTCCACCAAGTCCTGTTCCTCTTTGACGTCCAACAGCATCAATTTCATCGATGAAGATTAAACATGGGGCATTCATTTTTGCTTGTTTGAACATATCTCTTACACGAGATGCTCCGATTCCTACGAATAGTTCTACAAAGTCAGAACCACTAATGTAATAGAATGGTACTTTTGCTTCTCCAGCAACTGCCCTGGCAAGTAAGGTTTTACCTGTTCCAGGAGGACCTACTAAAAGTACTCCTTTTGGTATTCTTGCTCCCATAGCTTGGAATTTCTTTGGATTTTTTAAGAAATCAATTAATTCTTTTACTTCTTCTTTTTCTTCTGTTAATCCGGCTACATCTTTGAAGTTAGTTTTTGTTCCTTCTTCTAATAATTTTGCACGAGATTTTCCAAAGTCCATTGATTTGTTGTTTCCTCCGATTTGTCTTGTGAATAGCCAGAATGTTGCTCCTACTAGGATTGCTAATGGGATAATTTCTGTTAATACGGCTAGCCATTCTGAAGATTCAGGGTCTCTTTCAACATTTAGAGTAAATTTATTTTTATCAGCAGCATCTGTTATTTTAGAGATGAATTCGTCTGATTTTGGTAAAGTTAAAGTAAATGTTTCATTTTCATCATAATCTTTTAATTTTCCTGTTATTTCATATGTTTCACTTCTTGTTTTTGGAACGATATTTAATTCTTTAATTTCATTGCTATCTAATTCTTTTATGAATTCATCATAGGTAAAATTGTTTACAGTGGTATTAAAGTTTTGAAATATTAGTAAACATACTATGATAAAACAGAAGAGAAATACATAGGGAAATAATCCTTTTTTTACTGTTTTATTGTTCATTCTTTTCCTCCTTTTCACAGTACTTTAGTATTATATCATAAAATTCTTCGGAATTGCTATTAAATTTGGACTTTTTTAGATTTGGTATCCAAATTATTTGGTCTTTTGCATCAACTAAAATGGGGTAGGTTTCTCTTTTTTCTTTGGGAACTTTTTTATCGATGAAAATATCACTTACTTTTTTTGTTCCAGGACTGTTATAAAGGGAAATTTTATCTCCAGGTAATTTGTTTCTGAAATATAAGGGAAGTGTGATGTTTTTTGTGTTTAGTCTACAAATATCATTTCCATTTTCAGAAGTTTTATTTATTTTTTTGATAAGAATACTTCCAAAGATATTTTCTTCTTGTAAGGGAACTTTATAGTTAAGGGGAGGATTCTTTTCTTTTTCTTTGATGATTAATTTATCATAAATTTTTCTTGCTTGTTTATTTTTGGGTAAATCTATGGATAAATTAGGGGTAGGAGAATTAATAATTTTTAAGATATTGCTAATGTGATTATCTGTAATAATATTAGGAATATTTTGATAAGTATTATTTAGAATATGGTAAAGAAGATTTTTTTGGATGAATGGTTTTTCTTTTTTGAATAAATTTAAATCTAGTACGTTATCTTTATAGATACTGTTTTCTTTTTCTTTAATGACTTCCTCTATATAAGTATTATATTCCAGTAAGACTTTTGAATATTTTAAGAATTGTTTATGGATATCTTTGTTTTCATTTTTTAAAATGGGTAAGATATTGGCGCGAATTCTATTTCTTGTATAAGTGGTATCTAAATTTGTTTTATCAATAAAATATTCAACGTTGTTTTTTTCATCATAGTTTAATAAATCTTCTTTGGTATAAGATAGAAAAGGGCGGATGATTGTGTAATCTTTTTGTTTGGAAATCTCTTTAATACCAGCATATCCTTCTATGTTAGATCCTCGATTTATTTTCATGATAATCGTTTCAATTAAATCATCTCCATGGTGAGCTAAGAATAGATAATGACTGTTATACTTTTTTAGTGTTTGTTCATAAAAATTGTATCTTTTAATTCTTGCTTCATTTTCAAAATTATTTTCTTGATATTTTTCTATTTTGTAGACTTCAAAAGGAACATTTTGTTTCTGGCAGTAATCTTTTAAGTATTTTTCTTCTTCTTTACTTTCTTTTCTAACATTATGGTTAATGTGACAACAAATGATTTTGTTTTTGGTATTATTTGTTAGATAGTGAAGAAGAGCCATAGAGTCTGGTCCTGCTGAACATCCTACTACAATAGTTTCTGCTTCTTTGGGAATAAAATTTTCAATATGAATCATGATACACCTTCTTTTTTTATATTATATCATGGAAAGGGTTTAGAGTAAATTTTCTGTTGCTTTCTTTTGGTATATGTTGTATTATATATTTCAATTATTGAGAGGAGAAAAATGATGTTTGAAAAATATGATATTGATAGATTATATACTTGTGAGATAGAAGTTTGGATTCCTTGGAGTATCGAAAATATAGGTGGTATGGTTACTATTACAGGTGAAGGTATTCGTGAATATCAAACAATTGTTTATGAAGATAGTGGTAGATACATAGATATTTATCATTCAGATAGAATTATCTGTGATATGGCTAAAGGAAATTTTAATCATATTTGCTGTTCTGATGATGGTTATTTGTATGCTTTAGATAGTTATAATTTAAAAAAATATTCTGATTGCTTATCAGACAAACAAAAGAAGGCAAAAACTTTACAGCGGTTACCTTTTAGGAAAAATAGATTATTAAAAAAATAAAAATAAAATACTTATTTGTATATTCTTTTATTATGTAGAAAGGATACAAGTAAGTATTTTTTGCATAAAATAAACTAGAAAAAATGAATTGACAAATAGGTTAAATGTACTTATAATGGTTCTTACGAGGTGAAGATAAATAAAATGGAACAGAATGACCTGATATCTTTTACATCTGTAATAGCAGGTATGCTTTTGTGTAAAAGAGTTCTTACTTCTAGTGAGATTGTGAATTTCATTAGTGAGTTGAATTGTGAAGGTATGGAGATAGATGATTATTGGAATAATGAAGAGTTATTTCCAATTGTAGATATGGATAGTAATTATTCTTTTAGTTTAAAACCTGAACTTTCTTATGATACTATTCTTAAGTGTGGAATGAATGTTCGTGATTTTTTACAAAAGAATACTGATAAAAGAGTTTTGGATGCTATTCATAGAAATCAGAAATATAATGAGATGTATTTGATGGGTTATTATTTAAGTGATTATAATGGTAATAATTTTCAGAAATCATCTTTAAAAGTTTCTAATTTAGAAAAAGGAAATTCACTTCCTAAGGTAAAAAAAAGAAGTTTTCTTTATTCTTTATGGGTAGGGATTCATTAAAATGACATTGGTTTTTGCTAAATGTCATTTTTTTGTCGTTTTTTGCCTTTATTTTTGAGAAAAAGTTTGATACAATGTATTTTGTAGGAAATAAAGGTGAGTATAAATGGGAAAGATTATTGCAATTGTTAATCAAAAAGGTGGAGTAGGTAAGACTACAACAAGTATTAATCTGTCCGCTTCTTTGGGAGTTTTGAATAAAAAGGTGCTTTTAGTTGATTTAGATCCTCAAGGAAATGCAACTACTGGTGTAGGTGTTGATAAGGGAGGAATTAATAGTAGTATTTATGAAGTTCTTGTGATGAAATCTCCTATTGAAAAGTCAATTATTAAAACAAAGAGTAAGAATTTATATTTATTACCAGCGTATTTAAATTTGGCTGGTGTTGATATGGAACTTATTGAAATGGAGAAAAAATATCATGCTGAGGGACAAAAGTTTAATCGTGTATTGAGATTAAAGGAAGAATTGGATAAAGTTCGTGATAAGTTTGATTTTATTTTTATTGATTGTCCACCTTCTCTTGGAATTTTAACGACAAATGCTTTAGGAGCGGCTGATAGTGTACTAATTCCTGTTCAATGTGAGTATTTTGCATTGGAAGGAATTATGCAGTTAATTAATACTATTATGCTTGCTCAGAAAAAAGTTAATCCTAATTTAGATATTGAGGGTGTATTGCTTACGATGCTTACTACGAATACTAATTTAGGTCTTGAGGTAGTAGATAGTATTAAAGGATTCTTTAAAGAAAGGGTTTATGATACAATTATACCAAGGTTAATTCGTTTGGCTGAGGCTCCATCTCATGGTAAACCAATATTAGAATATGAGCCTAGAAGTCGTGGTACTTTGGCATATTTGAATTTGGCTAAGGAGGTCATAGAAAAGAATGGAACAAAAAAAGAAAGCGTTGGGTAGAGGTCTTGAACAATTATTTAGTAGTGAAGTTTTAGATTTTGATACATTTGAAGATAATATTATGGAGAATGCTAAGGAGTCTGATATTATTCAAATTCCTTTGACAGATATTAGGACTAATCCTTATCAGCCTAGAAAACATTTTGATAAAGAGGCATTAGATGAACTTGCTACTTCTATTCGTAATTATGGTGTTTTTCAACCTATTATTGTAAAGAAGAGTATTAAAGGTTATGATTTAGTTGCAGGTGAGAGAAGACTTCGAGCTTCTAAATTAGCGGGATTAGAAACAATTCCTGCAATTGTTAAGGATTTTACTGATGAAGAAATGAGAGAAATTGCTTTATTAGAGAATATTCAAAGGGAAAATCTTACTTCTATTGAACTTGCTTGGGCTTATAAAGGAATTATTGATAGTCTTCATATTCGACAAGAGGATTTAGCAGTTAAGATAGGAAAAAGTAGAAGTCATGTTACTAATACTTTAGGTTTGCTAAATTTACCTAATGATGTTCAAGATATGGTAAGAGAAAATCAACTATCTATGGGACATGCAAGGGTTCTTAGTAAAATGGAAGATGAAGAGAAAGTAGAAGAGTTAGCAAAGAAAGTTGTTAAAAATAATATTAGTGTTCGTGATTTGGAAGATATTTCTAATCAGGAAAAAGTTGAAAAAAGAGTTCCAATTAATCGTCAAAGTAAGGCAAATGAATATCAATATATTGAAGAAGAACTTAGAGATATTTTAGGAACAAAGGTAAAAGTTGATAATAAAAAAATTGAGATATTCTTTGAATCTAAAGTTGACTTAACAAGAATATTAGATATATTAAATGTAAATGTTGAATAGGATAAAATCAATTTCTTGGTGAAATTGATTTTATTGTCGGATATTGTGTGTTTGATAGGGCTAGTTTTTTCTTTTTTCTTATTTTATAATTTTATTATAGAAGTAAGAGAAAGAGGTGTAATGATATGAATGGTAGAGTAAAGTGGTTTAATAATGAAAAGGGATATGGATTTATTGATCATGCATCTGGTGAAGATATTTTTGTTCATTATTCTGCAATTAAACAAGACGGATACAAGACTTTATCTGAGGGACAATTTGTTAATTTTGATTTAATTGAAACTCCAAAAGGTCTTCAGGCTATTAATGTTACAACATCAATAGATTCTAAAGTTATTAATCATAATTAATAAAAAGCGATGGTTTGTCGCTTTTTTTATTTATAAGGAAACTACGATTTTTGTGTATAACTGGTAGTTAATCGAATGGGTGCAATTATTTTGCACCCA
>CAKPHZ010000036.1 GCA_934162265.1 uncultured Bacilli bacterium
TTCACCTGTACCCATACCGAACACAGAAGTTAAGCACTTTAACGCCGACGATAGCAGAATATGCAAAAATAGGAAATTGCCAATATTTTTTTATGCCCAAAAGTAGTTAATATCTATAATTGGGCTTTTTTATATATTAGGAAATTTTTCAATTAATAATATTTTATAATTACGATACCCAATAAGTAACAAAAATATATAAACACAACAAAAAGAAGAAATTGCCCCTTCTTTTTAAAATTATTTATTATAGTGTTATTTTTCCTTATAAATATAATGATATCCTTTTGTACCAACATAGTCCATTGGTACTATTTTTTATTAAAAGAAAAAATATCAATCAAACAATTGATACTTTATTTTTTGTTACAATTTCCTCTTTAATAATTTTAACAATATCCTTATCCCTAATTTGTAAAAGCAAAACGATTTTCTGAAATAATTCAATACTAGGATTACTCTCAAAGTTTTCAATTCGTTGCAAATGCCTAGTACTAATATCTAGTAATTCACTTAATTCCTCTTGAGAATAATTTCTTAAAATTCTGTACTTTTTAATCATTCAATCACCCAGACATATTATGTCATTTTGCAAAGCTAAATTCCACGACACAAAAAGTCATTATTTACCTTGACACGAAATGTCGCCTATTTTATAATTATAATAGATGATGAATAAACTGTAAAAAAATGGAAATAATGAAAATAAGGTGATTAAATGAAAAAAGGGAAATATATCTTTATAATAATATTATTTGTATATGCTATTTTAATCACTAGTGGAACCTATGCTTATCTATATGCAGAAGATAGTAATACAAATACATTTGCTGGGAATATGTCAACAGCAAATGTAGATTTAGAAGTAAGTAGGGTTACACCTTCAGAAAAAAACGGCACATCTAGATTAGTTCCATTATTAGATGCTGCACTAAAAAATGCTTTAAAAGGAAATGGAGGAGTATCCAGCTGTGTTGACGCAAACAAAAACGTTTCCTGTGAAGTTTATAAAATAACACTTAAAAATACTGGCAAATCAACTTTAAAATTAACAGGAACCATTACCCTTGTTGCTAGTGGAGCAAATAATATTTATCAAAATTTAAAATGGGAATTACTTGATAATGCAACAACTAGAAAAATTGAATACAAAACAAATGGTATAGAAAGAGCCACTTTAGAAAAAAACTTTTCCATTATCCCAAATGAAACAAAAGAATATTATATTGCCTTATGGATTAGTGAAAATGGAAAAGATCAAAGAAAAACAGACATGGGGGTATATGGAGGACTAGTAGAATTTAACTCAAGTAATGGAACTGGGACAACCGCAACATTTGGAGACTTTGACAGTGATTATTGTACAAATAATGGAATAACAAAACTAAGTGATTGTTTATTAATAACAGACAAATATGCTAGCAGCGTAGAAAAAGCTAAAGAAGAAATCAAAACAAGAGTAGCTAATTTTAATGAAACATCTCCATTAATTTCCTATACTCAAACGAGTACCTTAAATTTATCAGGAAGTAACTTAGTAAGTGCTACAGATAAAATATATTTTGGTACAAGTTATACATTTAATACAAGTACAGGACAATATAGTATTTCTAATACAACTAGAACAAACATGACAGATAATTTATCTACAAGTAATAAAAAGTATTACACCTGTGTTAAAAACATCATTGAACCTTGTAATACAATGTATGTAATTTATTCTGCAACTAGTACTACCTCTAATGGAACAACAACATATAAAGCAACAAAAGTAGATCAATATAGTTCAACAAAAGAGATAGTAAATTTATCTAGTAGTGGATTATATGAAGCTAGTGATGATTATGGCGAAAGTTATTATTACAGAGGAAGAATATTTAATAACTATGTTTCATTTGCAGGATATATATGGAGAATTGTTCGAATTAACGGAGATGGAAGTATTAGAATGATTTATTCAGGAACATCTACCACAGATACAGGAACAAAAACATCCATAGGAACCTCAGCATTTAATACTGATCCTTATGATACGGCTTATTTAGGATATAAGTATGGATTAGACAAGACCTACCAAGAAACCACCGCGACTAACTTATATTATAATAATATAAATGCTAATACCAATTATTATTTTGCCGATTCTTATACCAAAAATGACGCGACAAAGAAATTATCATTATCAGGGAATATAACAAATGGAACCTTGGAAAATGTTTGGGGAAGTAATAGTAGCAATTATAAATACACATGTTTTAGTACCTCTCAAACAGGAACTTGTACAACATTAGTAGAAATAGCCTCTTATGTAAATATAGGCCGAGTAAAAGTCAAAGCATATCATTCTTACCTTTCTAAAAGTTATGAATCAACTTATACAGATGAACATGATAGTACAATCAAAACAAAAATAGATAATTGGTATAAAATCAATATTCAAGATAAGGGATATTCAAAATATCTAGCAGATAATATATTTTGTAATGATAGAAGCATTGCTTTAGGAGATGGCTTTACTTTAAATAGCACTACCTATTATGGTTCTTATCAAAGAAATCACACACATAAAACACCTTCTTATAAATGTCCAAGAAAAGTGGATCAATTTACTGTATCTAGTACTTCAACATTAGGAAATGGAGAATTAACCTATCCAGTAGGGTTATTAACCGCGGATGAAGTTGCATATGCTGGAGGAAAATACGGATACAACAACAGAGAATATTATCTTGCAACAGGACAGAGTTACTGGATTGGCTCACCGTCCGGCTTTATTTCCAATTATGCCTTTGCGCACGGTTGGAGCGTCTACCCATCGGGGGAACTATTTTCTTTGTCTTGGATGTCGTCTTCGTTCGGTGTCCGCCCAGTTATCAATCTAAAAGCCAATAACCAAATTACAGAAGGAAATGGAACTTCTGCTAATCCTTATATTATTTCAAAATAATTTCTACTTAACTAATTAACAATAGATTAAATAGTTAATTAACAAATTTATTATCAATGAAGATTTATTCTTCTTTTTTTGTGCGATAATTTATAATAGTATAAACTTATTTTAAATATTTATATCTAATTATAATTAATGATTTTAATTAAATTTTATTAATTATTTAATTAATAATGACATTTTTATAAACATTTGATAAAATACCTATAAAGTAGGTGAATACATAAAATGAAAAAAATATTTAAAACTTTAAATTCATTATCAAAAAAAATAATTAATCAATATACATTAGCAATTTTAGTAATATGTTTATTTATCAGTTTATTAAATGTAAGCACTGGATATCGTGAAGAATTATTAAAACAAGAACAGCAAATGATGTATGAAAAAAAGAATCCAATAGGTATTACAACTTATCAAGAAAAGAAATCTAAACTAATTGAAGATAGTGCGATCGAAACACAAATATCTTGTTACCAAACAACAAATACTGAAGAATTAAAAAATACAGTAGTTGGAGAATATATATCTAAATTAAATCAATTATTTCAAAGTAATAACAATTATTTTTCTTTTTTATATCAAGATTTATATAGTGGATACACAGTATCTTACAACGAAGAATCCCCAATATTTACAGCAAGTACAATTAAAGCACCTGCTATGATATATTTGTATGAAGAAGCAAGTAAAGGAAAAATAAATTTAAATGAAAAATTAACTTATACTAGCAATTTTTATAGTGGTGGCAGTGGTATTTTACAAACCAAACCAGTTGGGACAAGTTATACAATAGAACAATTAATACAATACTCTATTCATGACAGTGACAACATTGCCTATCGAATGTTAATGAACCACTATGGAAGAAAAAACATTCTAAATTATTGGCAAAATTTAGGAACAAAAAATATATATACTTTAGATACTATTTGGGGAGTAACAAGTGCTAAAGATGCTTCTATTTATATGAAAGAAATGTATCGCTTTTCCAAAGAAAATAATACTTACGGGAAAAGATTATTACAGTATTTTAAGAAAGCAGAATGGAAACTAATTACTAACAAAGATGGAACATTTAATACTGCAAACAAAGGTGGATGGAGTGGAACTGCAATTCATGATGTTGCAATAGTTTTTGAAAAAAATCCATACCTACTAATTATTATGAGTAATACTGGAGAAAGCGATTATCAATATCTTTTTCAAACAACCAGTAAATTAGTAGGACAAATGCATGAAGAGTATTGGAAATACAAAGTTCAAAAATGTACTTCAATTAATCTATACTAATATTAGTAAATAAATTTAGATAAAAAGAATTTTTTAAGAAGTATTTTAATATAAGTATAATCAGAAAAAATCTTTCTAATTTAAATTTATTTAAAAGAATAATAAATATAAAAAATAAACAATCAATCCAGATAATAAAGCATGAATAATTCTGGCAAAAAAGAATGGTAAATAGGAAATATCCGTATCAGCAATTTGAGACAATACTTGCAAATGTACGGATAATCCCCCAAAAGATAGAAACATAGTAGTAATAACTATCTTGTAAATAGCAGAAATTGGGAGTAAACTAAGTTCTTTGATTCCCATTGTCATTTCTAATATTCCTTTTAAAATTGTACCAGGATAAGCTGAAAGATGTAAAGCTTGAATAATTAAAGAAGAAATAATCAAAAAAGAAGTCAAAGTCCCTAAAATTAACAGCAAAGTATCAATAGCATTCTTTATAGATTTAACAAATAAAAAACTAAAATTTTGACTTTTTTCATTGGTAAGAGTATAATTCGAACTAGGGGTATTATATTTTCTAAAGAATAGTCCAATAAGAATATTCCCCATAAAATGACTAAATAAAATAATTCCACCATATCTTTCTTGATGTAAAAAAAATACTGATACAGTAGATAAAATAAAGATAGGATTAGAAAAATGTGTAAAAGTAAGAATATGTTCAGCTTCTTTTCTACTAATTAGATGTAAATCATAATAACACCTAGTATTCCTAGCATTACTAGGAAACCCACCAATACAAGAAAGAAAAAAAATAGTAACAGCATTTTCACTAACACAAAACAATTTACAAAAAGCATTTTTAATTACTTTAGGAATATAATTAGTAACATGATATTGAATTAAAATATCAGAAATAACAAAAAAAGGAAACATAGTAGGAATAAGAGAAGTAACCCACAAATGAAGAGAATAAGCAATTGTATTAGATACCAATATTTTATGAACAAAAACTTCTACTAAAATAATAAGAAAAGAGAAAATAATGCATAAATTTAAAATATTTTTTTTCATAGTAAAGTATATGTATAAAGGATAATATTAGAAAGGTGATCTTAGATGAAAGATAAGTTTTTAACAAGAATAAAAGAAGATAAGTTTTATATCATTGCATTAATCATATTAATTGCAATTTTTAATATTAAATTACCATATTATGTTAATGCTCCAGGAGGAACAATAAATATTAAAGATAGAATTGAATATAAGGAAAAACCAAATTATAAAGGAAGTTTAAATATGTTATATGTAACAGAATATGTAGCATCTATTCCTTTCTATTTATTATCTTATGTAGTACCAGATTGGGATTTAGAAAGTATCACAGAAAGTCAAGTATCTAGTAACGAAAGTGTTAAACAAATTAATATAAGAAATAAAGTAATGTTAGAAAACTCCATCAATAATGCAAAATATGTAGCATATAAAGCAGCAAACAAAAAAGTAGAAATTGAAAACATGAAATATATTGTAGTAGGCGTAACAGAAGAAAATAATTTACAAATAGGAGATGAAATATTAGAGGTAGAAAACCATTCTATCGAAAATTTAGAAAGTATTCGAACCGAAATTAATCAAAAGAATAAAAATGATCAAATTCACTTCAAAATAAAAAGAAATGGAAAAGAAATAAACGTAAAATCCACAATTAAAGAAAAAGATGGAAAAAAAGAATTGGGAGTTGTTATTTTAACAAACTATTCCTTAAAAACAGATCCTCAAATCAAACTAAAGTTTAAATCCAGTGAAAGTGGGGCATCAGGAGGATTAATGATGTCTTTAAGTATTTATAGTGCCATTAGTGGAAAAGATATTTTAAAAGGAAGAAATATCGCTGGTACAGGAACAATCGACATAGAAGGAAATGTAGGAGAAATAGGTGGAATAAAATATAAAGTAATGGGTGCTGCAAAAAATAAAATGGATATTATCTTAGTACCTAGTGCCAATTACAAGGAAGCAATGAAGGTTAAAAAAGAAAAAAACTACAAAATAAAAATTGTAGAAGTAAAAACCTTCCAAGACGCTATTAAGTACCTAAAAGAAAACTAGTAATGAAAACTAAAGAATTAAGGAAAAGACTCTAGAAGTATTGTTTCTAATATCAATCTATGCTATAATAAATTCACCAAAGAAAATTAGTATTAAAAATATGACAGTAGAAAATAGAAGTTGCTAAAAAGAGAGTTAATGGTAGGTGAAAATTAACACAACACTATTTTTGAATTACCTATTTTTAGCTAATCGGGAAATACCCGTTATCAAAAGAGAGAAAGTAAGGATGGTACCGTGCATATTGCACTCCTTTAGGTGGTACCATCTTTTTTTAGGAGGAAAGAAAAATGACATTATACGAAGATTTAAAATGGAGAGGACTTATCAAAGACATCAGTGATCCAGAAATAGAAAAAAAATTAAATGAAGAAAAAATAACCTTCTATTGGGGAACCGATCCAACCGCAGATAGCCTACACTTAGGACATTATTCTTCTTTAGTTACAGCAAAGAGACTAGCTAAAGCGGGACATCATCCAATTCTATTAGTCGGAGGAGCAACAGGATTAATCGGAGATCCACGCCCAACCGCAGAAAGAGAAATCATCGATAAAGAAGTTTTAAATAATAATTTAAAAGGAATCTCTACTCAAGTAGATAAAATATTTGAAGGAAACGCTACTATTGTAAACAATTATGACTGGTTTAAAGGCTATGAATTCTTAGATTTCTTAAGAGATGTAGGTAAATACATTAATGTAAATTACATGCTAGACAAAGATATTATTAGAAGAAGATTAGAAACAGGAATTACTTATGCAGAATTTTCTTATACCTTAATTCAAGGTTACGACTTCCTAAGACTATTCAAAGATTATAATTGTATTTTACAAGCAGAAGGTTCAGATCAATGGGGAAATATCACAACAGGAATAGACTTAATTAGAAAAATTACAGGAAAAGTTGCTTACGGATTTACAATGCCATTAGTTCTAGATAAATCAGGAAAGAAATTTGGAAAAAGTGAAGGAAATGCCCTATGGTTAGATAAAAATAAAACATCAAGCTATCAACTATATCAGTATTTAATTAATACAGATGATTCTTTAGTTATAAAATACTTAAAAATATTTACCTTCTTAAGTAAAGAAGAAATTGAAAAATTAGAAAAATCTAATCAAGAAGAGCCAGAAAAAAGATTAGCTCACCAAGCATTAGCAAAAGAAATTATCACTGACTTACACGGTGAAGAAGAATATCTTCATGCTAAAGAATTATCCAATGTTTTATTTACAGAAGAATTTACAAATTTAACAAGCAAAGATATTCAAGAAATATTTACTAACCAAGAAATCATAATGATAAAAAGTAATAACTTAGTAGACTTATTACTAGAATTAAAAGCAGCTAAAAGTAAAAGAGAAGCAAGAGAATTCATTAGTAATGGAGCAATAAAAATAAATGGTCAAAAAAATACTGACTTAGATTATTTACTAGAAGAAAAAGACTTTCTTGATAATACTTATATTATTATCAAAAGAGGAAAGAAAAACTATTACATTGGAAAAAAAGACAACTCTTAAAATGAGCTGTTTTTTTCTATTCACAAAAATTTTAACTCTATAAAAAACATCTATATCAGTATTTTAACCAAAAGAAAAAGTAGAGCAATAAATTATACTCTACTATAGAATTCAACAATCAAAGCTTCATTAATATCAGCGTTCAATTCACTTCTTTCAGGACGTCTTAAGAAAGTAAGCTCTTTCTTTCCTTCATCATAAGAAACGAAATCAACACGTTTAGTAGTTTTCTCAAGAGCCTCAGCAACAACTTTTAAGTTCTTGTCATCTTCTTTTAAGCTAACAACATCACCAATCTTAACACGATAAGATGGAATATCTACCTTTTTACCATTTACAGTAACATGTCCATGATTAACTAGTTGTCTAGCTCCACGTCTAGTAGTAGCAAATCCAGCACGGTATACTAAGTTATCTAATCTACTTTCTAATAGGAATAATAGATTTTCACCATGAACACCTTTCATCTTACCAGATTCATCAACTAATCTCTTAAATTGTTTTTCACTAATTTGATACATGAATCTAACTTTTTGCTTTTCTGTTAATTGTACAGAGTAGTTAGAAGGTTTTCTCTTACGATCAGCACCATGTTGTCCTGGACCATAACTTCTTTTCTTTCCTTTAGCAAATTCTACGCCACTTTCTAATACAGAAAAACCAACTCTTCTTGATTGTTTGTTATTTGGGCCTGTATATCTAGCCATATATTTCTCCTCCTTCTGCAAAAGGGGTATCTTTCTATTGTAGGGTGTTTTTCAAGATACTTTCGTTTATGCAGCAACTTAAATTACTTATATAGAACACAATTACAATAAAAAGACACTGCTGCCAAATGCATAAGTATTATATAATTTTTAATCCAAGAAGTCAATGAGTTTTCCACAAAAATACGGAAAAAGAAAGATATGTAGATTTTTATTGAAAGTGCACAATTAATGTGCAATAAGTTTAAAAAACATATATAATAGCTTCTTAAGCAAT
>CAKPHZ010000037.1 GCA_934162265.1 uncultured Bacilli bacterium
ATTTGTTATTTATTTAATAAATCTTTTTCTTTTGCTAATACTTTAATGGATAGAAATATCTGTTTAAGTATTTTTTTCTTTTAAAAATAAAAAATATCATTTATAATATAAATAGGTTTGGAGGTATTAGATGTGGAATTAATTATTGGTAGTCATGTATCTTATAAGAGTGATACACAGTTGCTTGGTAGTGTTAAGGAGGCTTTAAAGTATGGAGAAAATACTTTTATGTTTTATACTGGAGCTCCTCAAAATACTAGAAGAGGTGTTATTAATGATGAAATTACTTATCAAGCTTATCAGTTAATGAAAGAAAATGGAATGAAATTAGAAAATATTATTGTGCATGCTCCTTATATTGTTAATTTATGTAATGATGAAAAGTTTGATTTTAGTGTTAGTTTTTTAAAAAATGAGATGGAAAGATGTGAAGAATTGGGGATGACTAAATTAGTTTTACATCCTGGTTCTAGTGTTGGGTTAGAGAGAAATCATGCAATTAGTAATATTATTAAAGGACTTAATATTATTCTTTCTAATCAGTATAAAGTGACAATTTGTTTAGAAACAATGGCTGGTAAGGGTACAGAGGTTGGTAGGAATTTTGAAGAATTGAAATTTATTATTGATCATGTTGAATATAAAGATAGGATAGGTGTATGTTTAGATACTTGTCATATTCATGATGCTGGTTATGATTTAAATGATTTTAATCACGTGTTGGAAGGGTTTGATCAAGTTATTGGTCTTAATTATTTAAAAGTTATTCATGTAAATGATAGTAAGAATATAAGGGGAAGTCATAAAGATAGACATGAGAATATTGGCTTTGGAGAAATTGGATTTGATAATTTAATGAAAGTAATTTATCATGAGAAGTTAGATAGTATTCCTAAAATATTAGAAACACCTTATATTGATAAAGAATATCCTCCTTATAAGGAAGAAATAGAAATGATAAGAAATAAAAAATTTAATGAGAATTTATTTGATGAGGTTAGAAAAAATAATCATAAATAGTAGTTTACAACTTATAAATTATTGATGGATAAGTAAGAAAATATTTGACTGTAAAAGGTTGAATATTTTTTTGTATTATGATAGAATTTTAGTATAGGAATATAGGATATGAGGTGATGGCTAGTGAAATATAAAAAGTTACTATTTACTATATTAGTTGTAGTAATGGTTATGTTTACTTTGATGCTTGCTACTAGTTATGCTTGGTATTCTTTTAACACTGGTGCAACAACTTTTGATGCTGTTACTAGTAATAAAGATGTAGATGTTCATTTTATTAAGGGAGAGTTTATTAATGATACTGTTGCTGTTCCCATAGAAAGTAGTGATGTTGATCAATATTCTGATAAACATCAGTTTATTGTTAGAACAAAGAATAATCGTGATAATAATGAAGTATTATTGAATGTTTCTTTGGTAGATATTGCGATTGATGATTCACTTAAGGTAAGTGATTTTAAGGTGGAACTGTATTATCAAGGAAGTTTAGTTTCTCTTGTTACGGGAGAGCAATTAGCGTCGGATGGAGATGATACAAAACTTCTTAAAACAGTTACTTTGAATAAAGATATTGATAATAATTTTGAAGTTAGAGTTTATATTTTAGATAATGGTAAAGATCAATCTAATTTAATGAATTTGAATTTTAGTGCTAAAATTCAGGCAGAAGCTGTATCTCGGTTAAAGCTTAATAATAAAGTGAGTGATTATAGTGATGCAGATATTCAAATTTCTTCTATTGTTATTGATGGAGAAGAGAGTAAATCAATTCCTAGTGATGGTTATTATACAATGCGTTCTTCTTGTATAAAAGGAAGTCAATTAAGTTGGGATGGATATCGTAAAACAATTACATACGAAAAGGGAAGTAAAGTAGGAGATAGTTGTCGTTTAGTATTTACTAGTTCTACTAGTGATAGATTATTAAATACTGTTGAAGTTGGTAGTTATGTTAAGTATAAGGGAAATAATGGTTGTTCTGGAAAATCTTGTGAAGGTCAAAATGCAAATTATGTAAGTGATGATGATATGGGTTATTGTAGTAATAAAACACAAGGCTTTGTTGCTAATGGTTGGAGAGTTGCTTATATTAAAGATGGAAGTGTTTATTTAACAAGTGCTGGTTCTCCTGAATGTATGTGTACCAATTCAAATGGAATATCAAGTAGTAGTTGTGGTGCTTCTGATGAAAATGTTGATATTTCTAAGCATATCAATAATTTAAATCAATTGTCTTTGAAATATTGTAATTCTGCTTATGCATATAATAATATCTGTAATAGTAGTAGTAGTTGGAATATGAGTGGTGTTGATTTTCAATATATAACTGGGAATAATTTGGATATAGCCAGTTCTAAAAATAGTGTTTTTTATGATAAGTATTCACTTATTAATAATGGTGGATTTTATTGGTTTTCTTCTTCTTTGAGCCGTGCTTATTTTTGGAATTCTAGTCGGCGTACAGTTAATTATGATTTATTAGAAAATTCATATGGTATTCGTCCTATTTTGAGATTACGATCTTCTGTTGTTATAGTAGAAGGTGCGGGGACATATGAAGATCCATATATAATTAAGTAATTTGTTAATTATTATATTTTATTGTTAGAAAGAGGTGAATTTTGTTTATGAAGAAAGTTCTTTTTAAAATTTTTGGTCTTATTATTATAATTTGTTTAATTTATAATTTTCATTATCTAAATTTAAATTCTTCTTTTTCCACAAAAGAGATAAAATATAATGGTAGTAATTTAAGAGTTAATATAGATGGTAAAGCAAGCGATATATTGCCAACAAGTGGTAATTATTATTTATCTTCTTATGATTGTAAGGATAGTGATACTGTTCTTAAATGGAATCGAGCGAGCTATCAATTAACGATAGAAAATAATAAGAAGGGTAGTAGTGCATCATGCTATTTGAATTTTGAATCCAATCCTAAATTAAGTGAAATGCCTGTTGGATCTTATGTTAAATATGTTGGGAATAATGGTTGTTCTGGAAAATCATGTGAGGGGCAAAATGCAAATTATATTGATGATGGTAATAAAGGATTTTGTTACAATTCATCTTATCAGTTTTCTGTTAGTGGTTGGCGAATTGCTTATCAAAAAGATGGAAGTGCCTATTTAGTTAGTGCTGGTTCACCTGAATGTATGTGTACAGATTCTGATGGTAAGATTAGTGATAATTGTAGTGGCGATAAATCTGGAAATATTTCTAAACATATTGATAATTTAAATAAGATTGCATTAAATTACTGTAATACAGACTATTCTTATAATGGAGTATGTGATAGTACTAGTGCTTGGAATATTCAAGATAATGATTATCAAGAAATAACTTTTCATTATGGGGTTAGAAGGAGTTTGAATGATTGTGTTGGCTCTGATGGTTATCGTAAAAAATCTTGTGGTATATCGTATGATTTAATTGATAATGGTGGAACTTATTGGTTTTCTTCCTCTTCTGATCGTTCAAATTCTGATGTATTTAGTTGGTATTCTTCTTTTCATGCTCTTAAAAAGAGTATTTCATCTTCTATAAGTGGTGTGAGACCTGTTCTTCGTTTTCATCCTTCTGTTGTTGTAATTGGAGGTGCAGGAACATATGAGGATCCTTTTATTATAGGAAATAATACCTTTAAAATTAATTCTGGTGCTAGTTATATTAATAAGACAGAAGCTTCCAAAGTTAAATTAGATTTAATTGGTTTATCTAATGTTAGTCAGATGTGTGTCAATATCAATAGTATCAGTTGCAGTAATTATGTTGATTTTTCTAATAGTTATGTAATGGACTGGTCTGATATGTCTGATGGGGAAAAAGTTGTTTATGTTTATTATAAAGATAAAACAGGAAAAATTATTGCTTCGATGAGTCAAAGTGTTATTTTAGACACTAAAGGGCCAGCTAATAATTCTATTAGTGTAGGAAGTGGAAAAGGGCTTTATAGGATTCTTAAGATTTCTAGTGAAGATGCTGATAAAATGTGCTTTTCTAATGTTAATGGTGAGTGTGTAAATTGGGTAGATTATGACACTAATTATACTTGGAAATTTGATGGAATGGGAAAAAAAACAGTTTATGGATTCTTTAAAGATAAAGCAGGAAATGTTAGTAGTGTGAGTGCCATTACAGAAGTAACTTCTGCTGTTGAGTTTGTGGTTAATGAAGATTTTTCTGATACTGTTTATGATAAACAGCTGTTAATTTCAGACAATGGTGATTATCCTTGGATAGTTTCTGATGGAAAATTTCAAAGTAATAATAAAAATATAAAAAGTTCTATTAGTACTTCTACTATTCAATTTACTCCTACGGTTGATTCTTATTTATCTTTTGATTATGGTATTTCTTCAGAATCTGGTTATGATAAGTTAACTATTGTTTTAGAAAGTTCTGATATTTCTACTATTTTAGTTAATGCAATTAGTGGGATAAATACAGGGACAATATCTAATGTTGAATTATCTGAAGGGGTTACTTATACTTTGAAATTATCCTATAGTAAGGATGGTAGTGGAAGTAATGGTTCTGATAAGGGTTATATCGATAATTTAGCTATTCAGTCATAGGAGGAGTTTATGAAACAGAAAAAACAAATAATAATGATTTCTTTGATTGGAATTTGTGTTGTTATATTGAGTGGGATTATTTTCTTTTATTTTTTTAGGGATTCAAAAAAAGATACAATAAATTTAAATAAAACAAGTCGTAATTATCAATCTAGTAATGATACAATTAGATTTTTGTATGATAGATATCAAGTAGAAGATGGAAATAAATTTTCTATTGTTGGGAGTAATACTTATTCAGAAATAGATGATAGTTATGGATTTTATTATAAAAATGATATTAAATTTAAGGATTTTCCTAGTATTTATAAGAATTATATTTTACTTGATTTAATTAATTATCAAACTGGTAAATATGATGAAGATAGAGATTGTTATTTTTATTCTTTAGATGAATTTAAAGATTTATATAAGAAATATTATGGGAGTGTTGGTGATTTTAAAATTGATACAAATGCTAAATACTCTACGAATTTTTATTTGGATACTGATAATTTATGTATTTCTAGTAATCGTGATGTTTTAGATTATAGTAAGACTATTGATACTTATTTTGTGAATGGTGTATTTGAAGAAAATAAGATTATCATTTATGAGAGAGTTGCTTTTGTAAATATTACTGATAAAACTGTTGATTTTTATAGTGATTATTTGATGAAAAATAAGGTTTATTCTTTGAATAAAGAGAAGGCTGATTTAAGTTTTATCCATCAGTCTAAAATAGTTTCCAATGTTCTACTTAAGTATCAAAAGAAATTTCCCATTTATAAGTATCAATATAAAAAAGGAAATTCTACTTATTATTTGGAGAATATTAGTAGTTAATTAATGGTAAAAAAGTATTATCTTGACCGTGTTCTTTTTCTCTTTTTTGATTTAAAATTGTTGTATAAATTGAAATAATAATATATAATAAAACATGTTTTGAGAGAAATTTTATATAAAGGTGGTAGTAGAATGAATTTGAAAGGTCAAAATGATATAATAGAATTAACAGAGGAAGAATTAGAAGAATCTAAAGTAAATACAGTTAAAATTTTACTTAATGGTAACGTTCCGTTTGAAGATATTACGATAATTACGGGAAAATCAACTGAAGATATTAAAAGAATTGGCGGGATTACTGATTAATTCTTTTTTTATTAAGGGGAGGTGTTTTTATGGCTGAAAATAGTGGTAGATTTAGTAAATTTCAAGAAAGAATTAGAAATATTCGCTTATCTCGGTCTAAAAAAATGAGGTTTCAGAAGGAAAATGAACGATTTATTCAAGATAAGGTTATTGAAATTAAGGAAAAAGTAAGAGCAGATGGGGGAGTTTACCGAGTAAGAGTAGTTAGAGGTATTGGGGAAGTTAAGAAGAAAGAAGAAGTAAAAGAACTTCAGAAAAATGATGCTTCTGAAGAAAAAGCTTTACCTAAATCGGCTGAAAAGGTAAATGATTTACAGAAAAATGAAGTTAAAGATATTCATGTTCCTAGTGGTGTGAAAAAAGAAAATACTGAAGTATTTTTAGAGAAGAAAAAGGAAGTTCTTTCTGAAAAAGAAGCTTTACCTAAATCGGCTGAAAAGGTAAATGATTTGCAGAAAAATGAAGTTAAAGATATTCATGTCTCTAGTGATATGAAGGAAGCAGCTCCTGAAGTATTTTTAGAAGAAAAAAAAGAAGTTCTTTCTAAAAAAGAAGATTATTCTAAAGAAGTTTCAATAGAGAAAGAAAAGCAGGAAATTAAGGAGAATAGAGTTTCTAAAGAGAAAAATAAGTTGGTTAGAAGAAGTTCTTCAAAGAAGCGTGTGGGAGTTTCTAATCATTCTCAAGATAATCAGGAGAAGTTAAAAGAACTTGGTAGTGAGATTATTGATAAGATTAAGGAACAATTTGAAAATTATTTGGATGAAGTAGATGTTTTAGCGAGTGAATTGTTTTTGATTAGGGATAAGCAAGAGAATGAAGTAGAGCTTGCCAAGGTGTTGGAACTTAAGAAAAGGATTAATGAATTAATTAAAAAATTAAATGCTGTTATTGAGCAGTATAATTTGTATAAGAGAAATAATTATATTGATGGAGTTATTGGTATAGAAGATAATAGTATTGTTGATGATATGATTGAGTATCGTGAATTATTAGATAATGAAGTAGATAAAAAGAAGTTTACTTCTGAGTATAAGGCTTTAGATGAATTTAATTCTTTGTATCTTGCCTTGCAAAGAGTTCGTGAGGATACGATTGTATTGCAGGAGGAAAATCAGGGAAAAATTTTTGATTATCAGGATAGAGATAAAAAATATAAGGTTATAAAAGATGGATTAGTAGATGAGATTAAAATTTTGAATGATTGTAATGAGGAGATAAAAAAGCAGGATGATTATTTTAATAAATTGATAGCAAAAGTTGGAGAGATTAATCAAGTAGAGTATACTACATATGAACTTAAGGGGATTAATCAATTGTTAGGGAATGGTCTTAGATATGTTGGTTTAATGATGCTTTCTCCTCTTAGTGGTTTTTTGCCATCAATTGGTATCCAAACACTTCTTGCAAGAAGAATGGTTCAAAATACTTATCGGGGAATTCATCTTGAAGAGAAAAATCATGTTCGGTATGAGGCTATTGATTATGAAAAAGATATTTTTAGTAAGCTTACTGATATTCGTTATACTTCTTATTTGATTGAAGATACTTTAGGTCATGTTGAGAAGTTAAAGAGTGATTTCTTGATGCAGTATTCTTCAGATATTCCTTATTATGAGGAAACTTTACAAAAGATATTGAAGATAGAAAATCTTATTCTTCATCAACAAAATAAGGTTGATATTATTCAAAAGAGATTATTAAAGGGTAAGAAATTGAATAATGATAAAATGATGAAGGTAAAGAGGTTGAATGAGAAGGCTTCATAAAATTTTGGAATGTAGGAAAAATAGAGGTTCTTTGTCAAGTAGTGTTGGTGGAACCAAAAACTAATGATAAATGAACTTTGTGAGAGAGCTAAAATTTAGCT
>CAKPHZ010000038.1 GCA_934162265.1 uncultured Bacilli bacterium
AAAGAGCTCTCTAAACCCTTATAAAATAAGGGATAGGGAGTTTTTAACCTTCAAAAACTGTCAAACTCAGGATTATAGCAAAAAAAAGAAGTTCTTACAACTTTTATAAACTTCTTTTGAACATTTTTTCTAATTCATAAATAGTAAATTCAATAATTGTTGGTCTACCATGAGGGCAGTTAAATGGGTTATTGCAGTTTCTTAGTTGAGAGATAATGCTTTCCATATCTTCTTTTGTTATTCTGGTATTTGCCTTAACACTTGCTTTACAGGCTATCGTAGCAGCTAAGTGATCTCTAAATTTAGCTAAATCAAAGTGATTTTCTTCTTTGATGATTTGTTCCATGATATTTTTTAATATTCCTTCTGCATTATTTTTGGGAAACCATGTAGGGTGTGAAGTTACTCGAAATGCACTAGTACCAAATTCTTCTATTTTAATATTTAATTCTTCTAAGATATGAATATTTTTTTTGATGAGTAAGAATTCGTTCATTGGTAATTCTATTACAATAGGAATTAGTGTATCGATGGAATTTTTACTTGGATGAGAAAGTAGATAAGAATATTTTTCATAATTAATTCTTTCTTGTGCGGCGTGTTGATCTATTAAATATACTCCTTTTTCATTTTCGCAGATAATATAAGTTCCCAATGCTAAGCCAACGGGATATAATTCAGGAAGTTTATCTTTATCTGATTGGACTTCTTCTATATAAGTATTATTTTCTACATTAGTTAATTCTTCTAATTCTTCATTTTCTATTTCTTTGAAGTTAATAAGATTAGATAGTCTATTTTTGTAATCATCGTCTATGCTATCTTCTTTTACTAAATTTCTTTCTAAGTTTAGAGATAAATTTTGATATTTTGAAGGTATCTCTTCTTTTTTAGGTTCAATTTTTGGGATAAGTAATTTTTTTTGAATAGTTGTAGTAATCATATTGTGAATTAATTCTTTTAAATCTTCAAAATTTCCAAACTTAATATCTAATTTAGATGGATGAACATTTACATCAATTAAGGATGGATCTGTTTTAATTATTAAGACTGTTATAGGATATCTAGTATCTTCTTTGAAACTACTATAAGAATCATTAATGATTTTGTTTAAGGCTGCATTTTTGATTACTCGACCATTTACAATAGTTGTCATATAATTTCTACTAGCACGATTAATTTCTGGCATAGAGATATATCCTTCTATACTATAATCTTCGTTTGCTGCTTTAACAGGAAGCATTTTTTTGGTAATGTCAATGCCGTAAATTGCTTTAATTACTTTTAATAAATTTCCTGAACCATCTGTATTTAATAGTTCTTTTTCGTCATTGATTAATAAAAATTTTACTTTATTGTAAGATAAGGCCATTTTATTTACATAATCTGTAATTGCGGCTAATTCTGAATAAATACTCGATAAATGTTTTAATCTTGCTGGTGTGTTATAAAATAAGTTGCTTACCGTAATACTAGTTCCTGTTCTTTCTTCTGCTTTGGTGTTTTCTAAAAGATGTCCTCCTTTAATGTGAATTAATGTTCCTTTTGCATTTTGACAAGTTTTCAATATTACTTCGCTGACGGAAGCAATTGAGGGTAAGGCCTCACCTCTAAATCCTAATGACGAGATATGAAATAAGTCATCTGCATCGTATAGTTTGCTTGTAGCATGGCGCTGAAAGGCTAATTCTGCATCTTCTTTATCCATTCCTATTCCGTTGTCAATTACTTTAATTTCACGAATTCCAGCTTCTTTTAGTTCTATTTTGATTTCTGTTGCTTTAGCATCAATAGCGTTTTCTACTAATTCCTTTACGATAGAAACACATTTTTCTACTACTTCTCCTGCTGCTATTTTATTAGCTAGTAATTCAGACATTACTTTTATTTTGCTCAAAATACTTCACTCTTCTTTCTGTTTCTATGTTAATTATACCAAATTAAAGATTGCTTCTCAAGAAAAAAGACAAGTAATTTTTTTGTGTGATTACTTATCTTTTTCAATTTTTTCGGTTTTTAAACTTTCACTTAGGGTTACTCCTAATGAAGCAATATTTTGTAAATCTGATGGAATAATAATTTTTGTTGCTTTTCCATCCGCTACTTTTCCTAATGCATCTAAACTTTTTAGTGCAATTACTGATTTATCTGCTTTTGCTTCTTTTAGTAATTTTATTCCTTCTGCTTCTGCTTGTTTTAATTTTAATAGAGCTTCTGCTTCTCCTTCAGCCATTTTAATCTTTGATTGTTTATTTGCCTCTGCTCTTAATATTGCACTTTCTTTTTCTCCTTCTGCAATTAAGACACTAGATTTCTTTTCTCCCTCTGCTTGAAGAATTTTTTCTCTTCTTTCTCTTTCTGCACGCATTTGCTTTTCCATAGCTTCTTGGATATCTCTTGGTGGTATGATATTTTTAACTTCTACACGATTGACTTTAATTCCCCATGGATCAGTTGCTTCATCTAGGATTGCTCTCATCTTTGTATTAATAATGTCTCTTGATGTTAGGGTTTGATCTAATTCTAGTTCTCCAATTAGATTTCTAAGTGTTGTTGCTGTTAGATTTTCAATTGCACTAATTGGATTTTCCACTCCATAGGTATATAATTTTGCATCAGTAATTTGAAAATAAACTACAGTATCAATTTGCATAGTTACATTATCTTTGGTAATTACTGGTTGTGGTGCAAAATCTTTTACGATTTCTTTTAATGTTACTGCTCCTGCTACTCTGTCAATAAAAGGAATTAGAAAATGTAATCCATTTCCCCATGTTTGGTAATATGAACCAATTCTTTCTACAACGTAACTTTTTGCTTGTGGAACTATTTTTATACAAGGTATGATAAAAATAGCAACAAGTACTAATATAATAATCAATATCGGCATTTTTTACTCCTCCCACTCTTCTACTTCTAATTTAACACCTTTCATTTTAAGTACTTTTACCGTACTTCCTTTTGGTAAGTTTTTGCTAGAGATAGCAGACCATTTTTTCCCGTCTACTTTTACTTCTCCTACTTCCATTTTTTTGATTTCCTCAGTTACTATTCCTTTCATCCCAATTACTCTATCTAAATTGGTTTTTTCTTTTCTTTTTAATAATTTCTTTTCTATATTTTCTTTTGTTAATAACATTAAGATGACTCCTCCTATGACAAAGATACCAAATTGAAGGACAAAATTATCTGTAAAGAATGAAAGAATTAGGGAACATAATCCACTGATAACAAACCAAATACTTACCAAATTGATTGTTATCGCTTCTAGTATTCCTAAAAAAATAATGAGTACTAACCAAAAATAAAACATACTTCCCTCCTATCAGTCTTATTGTATCATAAAACTCTAATTTCGTTATTTATTTTTTACTAACTTTTTCATTACATTTTTATCAATTTCATTTAACTCTTTTAAAATTGCTTGATGAGGAAGGAGATGTTCAAAATAAATATCTTTATTTCCATAATAATCTTCTAAATCGCTAACATTATTTACTATTTCCCAATTTGCTTTTTCTGCTACTCCATTAGCATCATAAACTTGTTCTTGATAGAGAAAAGCAATATGATTTTTTTGTTCATTGATCACGTATTGCCCCTCTGGATAATAATGCTTTAATACTTTAGCTAACTCTAAACATCCTCCATTTAAAAAATAATATTTTATTGGTACTGGTGATACATACTGATAAAATTCATCACTAACTAGATCTAAAATAAATTTAATAAAATACTCCATAATGCTTCCTTTCTTTTTATTTTATGATTGAACCAATTTTTTCTCCCATTAATGCTTTTTTTAGATTTTCCACTTTATTGATATTCAAAACTTGAATAGGTAGATTATTTTCTAAACAAAGTGAAACTGCTGTTAAATCCATTACTTTTAATTTTTTCTGTATTACTTCTAGATGACTAATTTCTTGGATGATTTCATAGTCATCATATTTTCTTGGATCTTTATCATAAATATAATCTACATTTGTTGCTTTTAGTAATATATCAGCCTTTATTTCAACTGCCCGAAGAGCTGCTGCCGTATCTGTAGAAAAAAATGGAGAACCAGTTCCTGCGCCAAAAATTAGTACACGTTTTTTTTCTAAATGTTTTAAAGCACGTGCTCGAATAAATAATTCTGCGATTTGCCTCATTTCAATACTTGTTTGTACTCTAGATTCTACTCCTACTTGAAGAAGGGCATCATTTAAAGCAAGTGCATTCATGGTAGTTGCTAACATCCCAATATAATCTGCTGTTACAGAATCCATTTGTGTGTTACTTCTTCCTCTCCAAAAGTTTCCTCCCCCTACTACGATGGCTAGTTCAAGGCTAGTATTACTCATTACTTCTTTAATTGTTTCTGCTATTTCTAATAATTTATGATAATCAATTCCTGTTCCATTTTCTTTGGCAAGAGATTCACCACTTAATTTTAGTAATATTCTTTTATTTTTCATTTTTTTCCTCCACTTTTTTTTAAAATAAAATACTTACAATCTACGGCACAATTTTCTTTTAAATAAATTTCTAAATTACTATAATTATTAATTGAATTTACTTTCTTATTTTTTTTGTCATAAAACCCTTTTAAACGAAGCTTGTTATAAGCAATATCCCCTACAATATAATCATAAGATTCAAAGTAAGAAGTATACCTTTCTTTAAAGATTTCTTCTTGAAAAGCTTCTTTATAATTTTTAATTAGTTCATAGCTATTTTTATCTATTGTGATTGTTCCCATCAAAAACCTCCTTTTATATCATATTTTTATTCAAATATTAAAATATATTTTTTCAAAGTATTATATCATAATAAAGAAAAGAAAAATACCCCAAAAAGATATTTTCTTAACTTAAGATACACCAATACCATAAGTGATTACAAAGTAAGTAATCACTCCCCCTACAATAAAAATCATTAAGAATAGTAAAATAATTTTTAAAATTCCCCCTTTTTGATTTAAATCTGAAAAATCGTCATCCACTTGCATAAAATCCTTCTTTGAAAATTCATATGAACTAGTAAAAAAATCATCGTTTGTTGGAGCAATAGATGGCTTTATGATATCAATATCGCTATTATCTTCTTCAGTTGTAACCAAGTCTTTTCCTTTTTGATTTTGGTTTACTTCTTCTTCATGGATAGGTTTAGTGACAATGGTATTCCCTGTAGGTTTTAAATCAGAGAATAAATCTAGTGATAAATTATCTTCTGATTCTTTTTTACTTTCTTCTTGTGTTAAATTTTGATATTTTAATTCTCTTGTCATTGATAAGTCATTTTCTAGGGAATTTACTGATGATTGAGATGGCTGCTCTTCTTCATGGTTTAAATCGACAATATTTTCTTTATTTTGGTAGCTTTTACTAGCTTTTTTTAATTCTTCCAAAGATAATTCTGTGCTTTGAAGAGTATTTAAAATTTGCTTGTTAACTCTAGGCTTTGATTGAGTAGTTTCTTTTAATTTATCATTTTCATATTTAGCTTTTTCTAAAATTTTATTAATATCATATACTTTTTGTTCATCAATATTTCTTTTTCTTTGCTCAATAATGTTTAAATTTTCTTTGATAGAACTATCCTTTTGTTTTTTTTCTGCTAATACTAATTCTTTTAATTTAGCCATATCGATTTCATCAGTATTATCCTCTAACGGCAAATTATCTAAATCATTATATCTTCCATAAACTTCTTTATATAATTTTTTGTTTCTACTACTTCTTGTGGAAGAAATATTATCATCGTTGTTTTCTGTGTAGTATCTATTACTTCTACTGTCCATATTGCCACCTCTTATTCTTAATTATCATATCATACTTTTACTAAAATTAAAATATTTTTATTGCTTTTTCTAAAATTAATTGCTATGATAAATAAGAAAGGGAGGAAATCAAAATGTGCGTTAAACTTGATAGTGAGAAATGTATTGGCTGTGGAAGTTGCGTTTCTTTAACTAAGCAAAAAATATTTGATTTTGATGATGAAGGAAAAGCTTATGTTGTTTCTGAAAAAATCGCCGAAGAAGATATGGATACCGTAAAAAATGCTATTGATTATTGTCCGACTTCTGCCATTTATTTTGAATCAGAGAAATAATCTGATTTTAAGCTTAAAATACTTCTAAAGATTTTTCTTTAAACAATTAAGGATTGCTTAGTTCAATTCTTTTTTTATTTTTTATAAGGAAACTACGATTTTTGCGTATAACTGGTAGTTAATCGAATGGGTGCAATTATTTTGCACCCATTTTTAAGCTTTTTTAATAAGCATGATTATTC
>CAKPHZ010000039.1 GCA_934162265.1 uncultured Bacilli bacterium
AGGAGGAAAAAAGAATGAGTATATTTGGAAGAAGAAATAGTGTAATAACATATACAGTAAACAAAGCTACAAATAGAGATATGTATATAACAGTTCAAAATGGTGAAGTAGTAGTAAATGCACCTTGGTATTTTACTTCGAACAAAATTCAACAAATTGTACAAGAAAAGAAAAATTGGATATTAAGTAAAATGCAAGAATATAATGAAGATCTTTCAAATATACAATCAGTAAAAATATTCGGAAAAAATTATGATATTCATGTTAAATATGAAAATATAAAAACGCCAGAGTTAAATTTAAAAGCAAATTATACAATAGAAATAGTTTTACCTAATAAATATAAAAAAATTGGAAGTGACCCAATCTTAGAAATCTCAATAGAAAAAATGTATGAACAAATAGCTAATAATGAAATAGAAAACATTATGGAGAAAACAAGAAAATTATTAGGTATTGCACCAGAAGAATATGAAGTAATAAATATGGATAAAGTGCTAGGAAAGTGTGATAATAATAAAATTTCAATTAATCCTAAGTTAATGCAATATAAAAGAGAGATAATAGAATATGTAGTTGCACACGAGTTTTGTCATTTAAAATATAAAAGTCATGGGAAAAGATTTTATCAAATGATTGAGAAAAATTTACCTGAATATAAAAAATATGAAAGAGAAATTTCAGAGTATGAATACTAAAATAAATTTTATAATAGCCTAACCTAACTAATATTTTATAAATAAATTTGCAGCATTTTGTTGCAAATTTTTATTTATTATGATAATATAATTAATATTTTATATATTGGGGCATCGCCAAGCGGTAAGGCATCGGACTCTGACTCTTGTAGGTTTCCCCAAAACAACAATTTATGAAATAATTGAAATATAAGGCTTAGATGTTTTATTAATAAGAAAATTTTATAAAACATCTAACCAAATATCTAACTAATTTAATAATATTAAAAATACTGGGGTATCGCCAAGTGGTAAGGCAACCGGCTCTGACCCGGTCATTTCGTAAGTTCGAATCTTACTACCCCAACCAGTAATTAAATATCTGCGAATGTTAAAGTATTTGAAAGAACATTTGCAGATTTATTTTTTGTATCTTTTTCTAAATGAGCATAAATATTAGCAGTAGTAGAATATGTAGAATGACCAAGCCAATCTTGAATTTCTTTCATAGGTATTCCTTTAGAAAGTAAAAGACTGGCACACGAATGCCTTAATCCATGAAAAGTGATTTTTCTTAAAATGTTTTTATTCTTTTTTATAATCAAAGTAAAATGGTCTGTAACATATTCTGGTCTAAATAATTTGCCGGTAGAATCGACACATATATAATCTAAATATTTTTTATTATAACTATTTCCACATAATTTTTTGTTTTCATCAATTTGTTTTTGGTGTTCTTTAAGAAGAACAATAATATCAACAACTAATGGTAGAGTTCTGTAACTAGACTGATTTTTTGTTTTATCTTTTAAAAGTATAACTCTTTTATTATCTTTTCTAGTTTCAATGGCTTTATGTTTGATGGTAATTGTTTTATCTTCAAAATTAAAAGCATCCCATCTTAAACCTAAAACTTCACTTCTTCGCAATCCATAAAAACTAGCAAGATAAATAACTATTTTTAAAGGATCATCTTTTATTAAACTAAAAAGTGTATTAAGTTCAGCTTGAGAATAAAAAGTACCAATATACTGATCTTTTTTCGGTCTTTCAATTTTATCAGCAGGATTACTTAATATTAAGTCTAATTTCAGAGCAGTTTGCAATGATTTTCTTATAACATTATGATAATGTAATACTGTATTTCCGGTTAATTTTTTTTCATATAAAGTAGTATAAAACTCTTGAATATGAACAGGTTTTAAATCTTTAAGTAGCAATTGTTTATCTTCAAAATAATCGCAAATTTTATTCACTATAACTTTGTAAGAATCATAAGTGTTTTCTTCAATAGTATTTTTTATGGATAATAACCACTCTTGCAAATATGAAGTTAATAATTTATCTGTAGAATTATTTATACCATCATTATTTAAACTCTCTTTAAAATCAGCTAAAATTTCTTGCATTTTTTGATTGGCTAATCTTTTATTGTTGCCTTTTTGAGATAATCCTGTAGAAACCCATTTTTGTTTTCTTTTGCCATTAATATCTTTATAATTTAAAACAACTTGATAAATATTATTTTTTATTTGTAGGCTTGCTGTTATATTCATTAAAACTCCTTTCTTTTCTCATAACAGACTAGATTTAACCTACTATTGATATTGGTATAATACCATGTTTAGAAATTAAAAGCTAGTCTATATTTCATTTTGATTTGTTAAATAGGCAATAACATTTCTTTTTGGTATTTTGTATTGTCTACCAACTTTTAGTGCTTTTATTGTTTTGTTCCTTACTAATCTATAAGCAAGTGTTATTCCAATTCCAAGCATTTCTTTTAATTGAGTGATGTCTACTAAATCAGGATATGAAGTAAACATCATTTCATAATTTTCTTTAATAGTTCCCATAGGGCAGACCTCCTTTCTTTAAAATTTACAATAAAAAAAGACTTATTAAACAATTTTAATAAATCTCATTAATAACTATAAACACATCTATTTTTATATTTCTGTGTAGGTATTTTAATATTCATATTTACTGATTTTGGAACATCAAATCCAACTTTTAATTTTCTATCTATTACTAAATTTCCTTTATTATTGGTATGGTAAGCAGATGAGTTCCATTTTACAAAAGCATAATCTGAAATGTTACTATTACTAAATGATAGTTCCATTGAATCTTGAATTTGTTGTGCTATCATTTGCTCGTAACTGTTGTCATCTTTCTTTGGTCTATTATAAGTTTTAAAATATTCTTGTAAATAAATTTTTCTATTTTCAGAATTTTCTTTTTTGCGTTTTTCTTTTTCTTCTTTATTTCTTTTGTCAGTTCTTACTACCTTTGAAATGTATTGAGTAGTAGTATCAACAATTTTAGCTATTTCATTTTGTTTTAAATGTTGATTATAATATAAATCTAAAATTTTTTCCTTATTACTCATATTCATTTAGCCTCCTTCTATGGTTGATTTTTTGTTTGTAAAATTTTTGACATAAGTATCCTATAGAAACTTACATTTTATAATTAACTTTTTATTTCATTGTTGACATTTTTTACTATATGTTGTATTATAATATTGTGAAAAATCTTACAATAAAATTTGATATTGTTATTATATAATCATAATTTATACTTGTCAATACAATTTCAAATATTTTATTCAAATTTTTTACAAAAACTTTTTTTGGAGGAAATAGAAATGAAAGAGTTACCTTCACATTTAGTATCAGAAGATTTTTATATATGGTTTAATATAAAGGAAAAAGAAGAATATTACTCAACGCCATTATATTTATATAATGTACTAAGAAAAGATACAGACAAAGAAAATGATGAAGAAAAGAAGAGAGATGAAACAAGAGTATATTTAAAGTTGGAAAAAGATATTTCTAAAACAAAATTAAATAGAAAAAAGGAAATTATAAAACATCCTTCAACTATTTATATTCATTATGCAGAAAGTATAGGAATGTTACTAATTAATTTTTTAAATGCTGACTTTTCTTCTTTTGCATCTGCATATAATACTTTCTTTTATGCCTATGGTTTTGAACTTATAAAAGAATATGTACCTTACATATATTCGAAAAATGATGAATTTATAACAGATATAGAATTTATGGATATGCTAGAAGATATTTATAATACAAGTTTAGATGATTTATTAGAATGGCAAGAGAATTTTAGAAAATGTGTAAATTTTGTATATAACTTAAATGGAAATGAAGAATATGAGGAACAGTCTATATATTCAAAGTTTGTTGCATACACAATAAAAAACGATATTTATACATATTCACAAGATGTGGAAGTAATTTTAGACAATTATATAAATATACATAATCGTCATCACAATGAGAGTATTGAACATCTGATGAAAGGTATTGAAGATAAAGACCCAAACTTAGAATTGCATAATGTTTATACAAGTACAAAATTAAGAAGTATTTGCTTTACAATATTAGATCAACTTGTAAGACAAGAAAATCTACCAATTAAAACTTGCCAAATTTGTGGTAGGTACTTTATTCCAACATTTAGGCAAAATGAAATATATTGTGATTTGCCCAATGTTGATGGTAGTGCAACTTGTAGAGAAAAAGGTGCAACTATAAATTATAAAAAGAATTTGGAGAGTGTTCCTGCTTTAGGCTTATATAGAAAGATGTATCAACAGAAGGTTATGGTTGTTTATAGGAATAAAGAAGATAGAAAGATAAAGAAAGATTTTGATAAATGGAAAAAAGAGGCACAAAATAGAGTTAATAAAATGAAACATGGATTATTGACAGAAGATGAAGTTTATGAGTGGTTATTAAATAGTAAATAGAGGAGACTAAGATGAAAAATAACATATATGATTTTTCTGATACAGGAATAAGTAAATTAATAGAACAAATGCAACAAATTTCACAGCCATTAACAGAGATGATTAATAGTATAGCTTTAAGAACTTCGATACAGCCCATTATTCAACAATGTACTATCCAAAATGAGATAATGCAAGAATACTTAAAAAACAATATAATTGAAAGTGTAATTAAGCCCAATTTGGAATTATACACAAAACAACTTAAAATAATATCTGAAGATATTATACCCAAAGTAATAACACCCAATATTTGCAATACTCTACTATTATATAAGAATATTTTGGATGAAATTAATTTTAATAATTTGAAAATTAATCATAATGGAACAATTGAATATGAAGGAAATGTTTTTCAAGAAGATGAAATTGAAGAGAGTTCTACAGAATTAATAAAAGAAATAGGAGAAAATAAAAATCTAAAAATAGATACAATCTTAAAAAAGATTCTATTGAGTTTTTTTATAACTTTTGCTACATTTTTTATGTCTGGAAATGATTTAGAGTGGATATTTATAGCTATTGCTTCAGGTTTTTTTGGACAAATTGGAGCCGATATGTTTGATTTTTTTAGAAAAAAATTTTTTACACAATATGAATGCGAAGAAAAAGATAAAAATAATTATTTTAAAGAATATTCAGCAATAGTAAAGTTAGAAGAATTAAAAGTAAGGAAAAAACCGAGTAGTAATGAAAAAATAATTGGATTTATATATTTTTCACAATTAGTTAGAATACTAGATATAAAACCATATTGGGTTAAAGTTGAATATAAAGATAAAGAAAATAAGATAAGTATTAGTGGATGGGTAGCTAAAAAAGGATTAAAAAGATTTAATACATTAACATCTCAGTTTGAAGATATCTGTGATGAGAACTTAGGAGTGTGATTATATGCAAAATACAGAAACAAATAGAATTGAAAATAAGGAACAGTTAAATGAAGATTTTGAACAAGAAGTTATTGCATTTCTTAATTACAAAGAAGGTGGAATAATTTATGTTGGAATA
>CAKPHZ010000040.1 GCA_934162265.1 uncultured Bacilli bacterium
CTTAACGTTTTGAGAATTGAGGTGCACGACGAGCAGCTTTTAATCCTGGTTTCTTTCTTTCTTTTGCACGTGAATCTCTTGTGATGAAACCATTTCTCTTTAAAATAGAACGATAAGAATCTTCTTTACCAGCATTATCCTTATCATACTCTAATAAAGCTCTAGCAATACCTAAACGAATTGCTCCAGTTTGTCCACTGTATCCACCACCACGAACATTTACAATTACATCAAATGTTTCTTTATTATCAGTAACTTCTAATGGTTGCATTAAATCCATTACTAATACTTCATGAGGAAAATATTCATGAACATCTCTACCATTTACAGTAATATTTCCCTTACCTGGAACTAATGTTACTCTAGCACTAGAACTCTTTCTTCTACCAGTTCCGTAAAATTTTCTTTCCTTATTTGCCATTCTTTGTTCCTCCTAATGTAACCAATTTAGGTTGTTGTGCAGTATGAGGATGCTCACTTCCTGCATATACATGTAATTTCTTATACATTTGTCTTCCAAGTCTTCCTTTTGGAAGCATTCCTTTAATTGCTCTTTCCATCATTTCTTCTGGATAATTAGCTTTCATTTCCTTAGCAGTTCTTTCTCTTAATCCTCCAACATATCTAGAGTGATCATAATATTTCTTGTCCTCTAACTTATTACCAGTTAATAATACTTCACTAGCATTAATAATGATAATATTATCTCCACAATCAACATGTGGTGTGTAAGTTGCTTTATGCTTTCCTCTTAACATAGTAGCAGCTTTTGAGGCAACGCGTCCAAGTGGCATATCCTTAGCATCAATTACATACCAATCACGAACAACATTTTCCTTTGTTTGCATAAAAGTTGTCTTCATTTTTTCAAATCTCCTTTATATTTTTTCATTTACTCCAACTAAAGCCGTGTTCCCAATACGAAAATAGTTGAAATAGAAAATGTACCGATTATGATTATATGCGAAAATCAATTTTTTGTCAATAATTTAAGAACATTTTTATAAAAAATTAACTATTAGTAATTACAAAAAAAATTATCCTTATGTTCTATTTTTACCTAAGATATATTTTTGGTCATCAAAGCTTGAATTGTACAAAATAAATAAGTAATCAAATAAATAGGATTAAAAAAAATTACCTTAATTTTAGACAACTATTAAAACATAACTTATGATTTTCTCTCTTTATCATATAGACAATAACCATAAACTACCATCATCATAGAAAGAATAGAAAAATTCCTTGTTTGATGATAATATCTAAAAAAATACTGTACCCGTTCAAAAAAAGAATCAAAAATAGACAAAAGAATAAAAACAACTTTTCAAAAGATAATTCATAAGCAAAAACAACGTTACTTCCCATACATCCATATCCTCACTTTACTATCACTTAAATAACAAAAAACATTTCTCCATTACCTTCTCTATCAAAAAAGTTTAGACTAATTCAGTACTTTCTTAACCAAAAGCACTAAAATATTTAACAGTATAACGCAAAATTCAATTGACATAAATTGACAAATTTTGCAAAATGTCTATTATGTCAACACAAATTCATTTTTGACAACAAAAAAGCAAGTACACAAACTACTTTGCTTCCTGAAGAAACAATGTACTCACTTCTAACTTTTCCTTATTCATTACCCGATCAATAATTTGACTTTCTACCTTACTCTCAATAATTTTCGAAATCTTTCTAGCACCATACTGTTGATAATTTGATTCTCTTACTATCTCTGATATAAGATTTGCTGACAACCTCAAATCTAAATATTTTCCCTCTAATTTTTTCAATTGTTTCTTAACAATACAAACCACATCTTTCTCCGTTAAAGAATTAAAAGGAATAACACTATCAATTCTATTTAAAAGAGGAAGAGGAAGTTTTTGCTTCAAACTACTCTCCAAGCAAGAACGCTTATCTTGAGAAAAACCAACTTTATTTTCTTCAAAACCTAAATTAGAAGTCATAATAATAATATTATTTCGAAAATTAACTGTATTATTTTTTGCATCCGTAAGCTCACCAACATCTAAAATTTGATAAAGTAAATTTAAAACACTAGGACTAGCTTTATCAATTTCATCCAATAAAATAACTGCTGTCGGCTTTTCCTTAATTTTAGTTAAAACCGTATTATTATCATCATATCCCACATAACCAGGAGCAGAACCAATAATCTTATTAATAGAAGTTGCATCAGCATACTCACTCATATCTAAACGAATTAAATTCTTTTCCCCACTCAAAAATTTAGCATAAGAAGTTGCTAAGTTCGTTTTCCCCACCCCTGTAGGACCAACAAACAAATAAGACTTTACCCGATTATTAGCATATCCAAATTTCATCTTCTTAGTTGCCTGAATCAACTCTTGAATCGCTTCATTTTGCCCAATCACATGATTCTTTAATTCTTTTTCCAATTTTTCAATCGTACTTGCCTTTTCCTTCAAAATCTCATAAACAGGAATCTCAGTCTTTTCATGAATTACCTTAGCAATATCTTCCAAAGTCACAACCTTATAATTTTTCTTATTCCTTAACTCAAATTCATTAATCTCTGAAGTTAATGCCGATTCCCTTTTTAAAGAAAAATAGGCTTCCTTCAAATTATTATCTAAAATATAAGCATTCTTATCCTTTTGAACTTCATTTCTCTCTTTTTTTAATTGATTTAACTTCTTTACCTCATTTGTTTCCCTAATACTAATAGAAGAAGAAACCTCATCTAAAACATCAATAGCCTTATCAGGATTATGACGATAATAAATATATTTATCCGAAAGATGAACAATCTCACCAATCATATCATCAGGAATCTTTACTTGATGATAATGCTCATAAATTGGCTTCAATTTATTCAATATCAAAACTGTAGTATCAAGAGAAGGTTCCTCAATAATAATTTTTTGAAACCTCCTATCCAAAGCCTTATCTTCCTCAATAAATTTCTTATATTCTTTTATCGTAGTTGCCCCAATACAATGAACAGTCCCCCTAGCAAGTGCAGGTTTCAAAATATTAGAAGCATCAATAGCCCCTTCTGCACCTCCTGCTCCAACTAAAGTATGAATCTCATCAATAAAAAGAATAATATTTTCTTCTTGTTCTACTTCTCTTAAAATTTTTTGCATCCTCTCTTCAAATTCCCCACGATATTTAGTACCCGAAACAAGCGTTGCCATATCCAAAGAAATAATCCTTTTATTCTGCAAATTCAAAGGAACTTCCCCATCAGCAATTTTTTGGGACAACGCTTCAATAATTGCCGTCTTTCCTACCCCAGCTTCTCCAATTAAAATAGGATTATTCTTCGTCCTACGACAAAGAATTTCAACAACTCGATTTAATTCTTTTTCTCTCCCAACGACAGGATCCATCTTCTGTTTTTTAGCCTTCTCTACCAAATCATACCCAAGCTCATCAATCAATAACTTTCTTTTTCTCTTCTTTTGCTTCCTAATTAATTTCACAGAAAATTCATCATACAAATCCTCCAAAGAAATCCCCATACCAATCAAAATACGAATAGCAATTCCCTCCCCCTCCTCCAAAAGAGCAGAGAAAAGATGCTCCGGTGTAACCTCACCATTATTATTATCCTTAGCATCTAAAAGAGAATTTTCCATAATTTTCTTAAGAAGAGGAGTATAAAGATAAAATTTAGCACACTTTGTCCCTTTCCCTATAACAGAAATAATTTCCTCCCTAAAATTATCATAATTTAAACCATATTCTCCTAACTTTTGAGAAAGAACTTCCTCATTTTTTAAAATAGATAAAATCAAATGTTCTGTTCCAATATAAGGATGATTTAATGCCATCATCTCTTCTCTCGCTTTTAATAGTACAAATTGTGCTTCCTCACTAAAATTACCAAGCATATTCATGCCCCTTTCTTCTAAATATTATTTTATTTTCTTAATAGCTATTTCATTTTACTATTTCTATTTTGTACTTAACTTGAAAAATTTAAACAAATTTAATGCAATTCCTGACAAGTACCTGGCTGTGGCCGATAAAAACAATGATTTTTATAACGACCAGCTAAATTTTGATCCCACCATGTTACTTTACAAGACTCCCCAGTAGTCGGTGCATAAAACCACAATGAATTAGTTGCAGGATAATAATATTCTCCTCGAATAACCCTTCTAGCTAAACTCTTCTCAAGTTCCGTCGGATTTCCATAAAAAAGACTACTAGAAGGTCCACTAAAACCACCAGGAGATTGATATACCATTTTACTAATACTAGTAATATCCTTAAAAGTTAAACATTTAGCAATCACTCGATTAACTCCAACATTTCCTACCATCAGCATGCCCAAATTTCCTTCCCCTACCGCTTCAGCACGCATCAAACGAGCCAAGAGTTCCAATTCTTTCTCGGTATATTTTACAATCATTTTACCACCCAAAATAGTATATGCTTAACTTCAATCATTCATGCTTCTTTTCCCACAAAAATAATTTTAAAAAAAGAAAATACTAAATCAGTACTTTAATCCAAATAAAAGCAACAAAGTAAGAAAAATTTTTAAATTTCTTAAAGAATGATATAATGATAAAGGTGAATTTCATGAAAAAAGATCAATATAAAATAGAAAAATACAAAGAAAAATTAGAACGAGGAGAATACACAGGATTCATCCCCAGAAGTACTGCTACCACTCTCCAACATCAACTAAGAAAAAATTCATTTTCAGAATTTATCCCATTCGAAGATGCCGATAAAATTATTTTTTACACTCAAACAAAGCCAGAAATTACTTTATGTAAAATCATCTGCAGTAGAAAAATTACCCACGCAATGATTCTAGGAACCCTATTTAGTTTATCACTTTGCGATGATACATTTGGAGATATTATATTTTGGCAAGAAAATTTCTACATATACTTATTTTCAAACCTCTATCCCTACTTAAAACAAGAACTTTCTACCATCGGACAATACAAAGTACAAATAGAAAAAGTTCCACTAAATAGTTTAGCAGATTATAAACGAGAATTTTTGGAGAAAAAAGTCATAGTTTCCAGTTTAAGAATAGATAATATAATTTCACAGCTTATTGGACCCAGTCGTGACAAAATTCTAGAAAAAATGAAAAATCAAGAAATCATTTTAAATGATGAAATATTAAAAAAGCCTCACATCAACCTAAAAGAAAATGATCGTTTTAGTATCAGAAAACAAGGAAAATTCTTATTCGACCGAATAGAAGGAAAAACAAAAAAAGAAAAATTCATTTTAATAATCAAAAAATATTGCTAAAATAAAAAAAGAATGAAACTCCGTTTCATCTACATCCCTCGTGGGATGTTTTATTTTATTCCAATTTTTAGTATAA
>CAKPHZ010000041.1 GCA_934162265.1 uncultured Bacilli bacterium
AATAGTGTATCTACGATTAATTATGTTAAAGATATTCTTTGTATTAGTGAATATGAAAATGTTAGTGATTTTATGGGAATTGCTAATAAGACTAGATATAGTTATTATCCTGTTATTGATGAGAATGAGAAATGTAAAGGTATTTTAAGAATGTCTGATGTTAGTTATGATAATCGTAAGAATGTTATTTTAGTTGACCATAATTCTTATGAACAAAGTGCTATTGGATTAGAGGAAACAAATATTGTAGAGATTGTTGATCATCATAATATTGGTAGTATTGGTACGAATATGCCAATTAATTTTAGAAATATGCCAGTTGGTAGTACTAATACAATCTTATATATTATGTATCATGAGAATAATGTTGATATTCCTAAAAAAATTGCTGGTCTTATGTTATCGGGAATTTTATCGGATACTTTAATCTTGAATTCTCCTACTACAACAGATATTGATAGAAAGGCTGTTCAAGAACTTGCAGAAATTGCAGGAGTTGATTATCAAGTTTATGGCTTAGAGATGCTAAAGGCTGGTTCTTCATTAAAAGGAAAAACAAAAGAAGAAGTATTATATACAGATTATAAAAACTATCCTGTTGGAAATTATCATATTGGTCTTGGTCAAATTTCTACGACAAATCCCGATGAAATTCTTGAAGAGAAAGAAGAATATGTTGATTTATTAAATCAAGTAGCAGATGGAGAAGATTATTACTTTGTTGCTTTATTTGTTACGGATATTATTAAGAAAGGCTCTTATGTTTTATATAGTAAGAGAGCAGAAAATATTTTAAGGAATGTTTATAAACGTGAAGATTTAACACAAGGAACTTTCTTAGAAGGTGTTGTTTCTAGAAAGAAACAAATTTTGCCTGGTATTATGTTAGAAATGGGAGAAAAATAGAATTATTAGAATATAAAAAGAAGAAGTTACATTGTTTTTAAATGTTTCTTCTTCTTTCCTTTTTGCAAGGAACAAATAATGACAATAATACTTAAGAAAGCAATTACTCCTATTGCAATCATGGTGTATTCTTTTAATTGTTTTAATTCTTGTTTGTAAACTTTTACTTCGGGATTGTAATATCTGCTTAAGGTTTCTTCTTCCGTATCATAGACATAATATCCTGTATTTCCTGTTTTGATGTTTGTTCCATAAATTAGGCCTATTTTATTTTTTTTACTGATTTTATAATAGTCAATGGTTTGATTTTGTATTTTAAGAGTATCTTTTAAGTATTTTTCTGGAGTTTTGGAGGGAAGAATTTGTAAGGTTATATTTCCTACTTTGATATAATGATATTCTTCATATTTTTTGGTTTGTTCATTATAAGTATAGTATGCTAGTTTGTTCTCTTTATCTTTTAGGATAACTAGTAATACTTTGGTTTTATTATTTTTATAAGCTATAACATCTTGATCATCTATTTTTATTGTTACTTCTTCATAGTTTTCTAATTTATCGATTAGATTGTTATTTTTTTTCACTACTGTATAAGTATTTTTTCCTACTTTTACGGAGATAGGATGTTTATCTTCTACGGTAACAATAATTTTATATACTTTTTCATTTCCATTTTCAGCGGTTACTTTAATTTCAATGGTATTTTCTCCTTGAGATAATGTTTTTTCTCCAGTTCCCGATACGGATGCTTTACCACTTTCTGCTGATGCTTGAACATTTATTTTTTCGATTGATTGGTCAAGAGATAATTTATACTCAGTTGTATCTTTGTTAAATGCTGGTTCTATACTTTGACCATCGATGGTTAATGATTTTAAGTTATTATTAGAGTCATATTCTTTGGGGGTAACTTTAGCAGGCTCTACTACATTAATTGTGGTAGAAGCATTATTTAAGGCATATTCTGATTCTTTGCTTAATTCTCTAATGGAAACATTTGATGTCGTACAAGTAATTGTTCCTGTCGTAGTTGGTTTTATATTAAATGAAAATGTTTTTGATTTAGCACTGGTATTTAAATCTTCAAAATGTAAGTCTGCTCCTCCTGATGCTCCTGCTCCACTACAGGAAGCACTGCCTCCTATTGTGTAAATCCCACCATCTGAGTTTACTCTTACTGTTATTTTAACAATATTTCCCTTAGTAACGCTACTTTGACTGGAGCTAATTGAAACACTGGAAGCGTGTACTTGTTTTGTTCCTATAACTATTGCCAAAGTTGCTATTAATAATTTAAGTCCTTTTTTATTCATTTTTTCTCCTAACTATTTAAATTTGTATAGCCATTTAATTGTCTTAAGATAGCTAAACAATCATCTTTATCTACTTTTCCATCTTTATTAGCGTCGGCAGCTTTCCTATAAACTCCGTTATAAGTTGTATAACCATTTATTTGTCTTAAGATAGCTAGACAATCATCTTTATCTATTTTTCCATCACCATTAATATCTCCATAAATTAAAACTTGATATTCTTTTGTTTCTTTAGAATTATTAATCGTAATGATATCCCCTGTTTTAAATGTTCCTGATTTAGGGTTTCCATTTTTATCTTTGATACTGACACTAACTACTTGATTTACTTGTTTAATATTATTAACTAGGCTATCAACATTGGTATTTGGATTGATGCCAAAGATATAGTTGTCGTTATATTTTACGCCACTTTTATTTATCATATCTGGAATACTAATGATATTATTATTTTCTTGATTATTATTTCCATTATTATTGTTTTCATTATTTCCTGGAGTTTGATTATTATTTGTGGTTCTTTTTACTTTAATTTGATAAGTTCTTGTTCTTGTGTTTTCTGCTGTTACAATAACATTAATGGTTTGGTCATCTGAAGTAATTTTTACTTCTCCTGTTCCATCAACAGTTGACTTATCGGATATTCTAGTTGCATTGATATTTATGGAATTAGTACCTGCTGGTAAGGTGATTTCATAATTATTTTTATCATAATTAAAGCCACTTATAGTTAGGTTATTTACTTTTAAATCTTTTAGATAGTTATTTGGATTTCCTAATCTTGGAGAAGTAACAGCGGTTTCACTCATATTATTATATACTGGAATAGTGAAAGTAATTTCTTTTGAGATATAGTTTCCTAAATTAAGATAAGAATTATAAGTAGTGTTAGTTTCTTGAATAGAGGCTGCTAAATTTTGCATATATTGATGGGTATAATTAATATTTGGTCTAGATACATCAAATTTTTCATAATACATGGTATCTTGATTATTTTTTACATAATTGCTATAAATAAAATTACTTCCTCCATAGATTCCGTTGTATGGGGTATTCCATCCATGATTTAGAGCATAAATCATTCCATTTAAAATTTTATTTGTTCCATAAACATTAATATTAAAGAAATTGTAATAATTAGAATAGTTTGTCCCATTATAATTAAAATTTCCTCCTAATCTTGGGTCAGTTGTGGAAACACCAGAAATTTCTTGTCTGATTCTACTTGCAATATGAACAGAACTAATGCCAATTTCTTTTGTTGCTTTTACGATATCATCTTGGACATTTCCTTGGTATTTGCTATAGATAGATGGCCAAAAACTTTGATTAGATAAAATTTTGGAAACGGTACTAGCGTCATGATAACTGCTATAATTTAGGGTTTCAAAGGCAAAGATATATTTTTCATTTAAATAATTTCTTGGATCTAGATAGAAAGCTATAGCTTCACTCGATGCGTTGTACCAGCCTTTTTCTGTTGCATAATCTCTAAATGAATTGGATAAGATATCATAAGTATTTAAGTCCATGGAACGATAATTTTCATTGAATGCTGATCCTTGTAATAAACTTCTTCCATTATAAGATTCGTTATTTACTACATCTTCAAAGTTTAAATTTATTTTTTCCGCATCAAAATTCCAATTTGGGTGTCTTGCGTGAATTTCTGCTAAATATGGTAAATAGCTGTCGGGAAATCCTTTGTTTTTTAGGGTTGTATAATACTTTTCAAGACTTTCCTTGGTGGAATAATGATTTTTTGCGGTAGAAGATAAATTGGTCGTATTGATAAAGTATCCACAAGCCCAACCAGTTTCGTTTTTTTCCGTGGTTACGTTGTAGTAATAGCCACATTTTCCACTACTTTCTTTAATGTTATTGATTTTAACATTTTGTCCACAGGATAACTTTCCTGTTGTCGTTCCACTACCGGCTTCTGATTTTAGGGAAACATCTCCTGTATCTTCATAGCAAGCAGCAACTCCATCGTTGTATCTTTTGTCATAGTTTGACTTTTGATAAATATTATCTCCTGTTGTTGATTTTCCGACATTAACGTTAGAAGAGGTATTGTTATTTGAACTTGTACTGCCAACATATTTGCCACAGGCATAGCCAGTTGTTCCTCCTGATTCTACTTTATACCAGTTAGAACATTTGGAATTATTGGCAACATTTTTTTCAATAATATTCATTTCTGTTCCACAGGATAATGATTTTAATTTTTTTGTTTTTTCGATATCTGACCAAATATTTAATGGAGAATTATCTTCGATACAAAGTGTTTTTCCTTTTTCATAAGTACTGTTATCTATTTTTACATATTTGCCACAAGCATAACCTGTTTTTCCGCCTGATTCTACTTTATGCCAATTATCACAGCTTACTGTTTTTCCTGCATTTTGCTCTAGGATATTTAGTTTACTTCCACAAGAAGCTTTTGTTGAAACCGTTCCTCCAGGAGTGTTTCTAATTGTTAATGGGGTATTATCATCTGGACAGTATACACTTCCTGTTAGGGCATATACATGAGGAGTAAAGCTACATACGATTCCAAGAGCAACACATTTTAAAATTAGATTTTTTCTTGAATTTTTTTGCATATTTTATACTCCTTTCCATTCTTACCCCCATTATAGCAAATATCGACAATTTTTGCTACTAAAAGATTGTTATTTACAAAAAATACTGATAAAAATTTAACAAAAAAAGATAGATTAATCTAGGAATGATTTTTCTATCTTTTATAGAATATATGTTTATTTAAATTTAGTATTTTAAACTTTCTTATCATAAAATAGATATTATTAAAATTAAAAATATGAAAAGACGGGTCTCTATCAGTATTTTTCACATCTAAAAAATTAAATCACATATAAATAAATCATAAAGAAATGGAAGATACTACCTGCTAGGACAAAGAAATGAAAGATAGAATGCATATATTTTTTCTTAGCGCCTAGTCCATAAAGGATGGCACCAATGGTGTACATAATGCCTCCTAAAATTAAATAGATAAGACCTACTGTAGGGCAAATGGTTTTTAGAAGGGGATA
>CAKPHZ010000042.1 GCA_934162265.1 uncultured Bacilli bacterium
CCAATGGTGTACATAATGCCTCCTAAAATTAAATAGATAAGACCTACTGTAGGGCAAATGGTTTTTAGAAGGGGATAGAAAAGAAGAATGCCCCAGCCCATAACTAAATGACATATTACGGATAGACCTTGATATTTATCTACATCAATCACGTTTGCTATAATGGCTATAATACTAATTACCCAAATTATGATAAGAAGAGATAGACCTAGTTTTCCTTTGATTAGGCAAGTACAAATTGGGGTGTAAGTTCCTGCTTCTAGAAGTAAAACGTTACAGTGATCAATTACTCTTAATACTTTTTTACCCGTTAGTTTAGGACTTAGGCTGTGATAGATACAAGAGATAGTGTATAAAACAATTAAGGATACTCCATAAGTGATGGAAGATAAAATACTAATAACATTTTTGGAGTGAACAATTAATAAGACTAGAGCCGCTATGCTTAAGCCTGCTCCTATTCCATGGCTAATTGCATTAATTAATTCTTCTGATAAACTATATTTGGGAATCTTTACCTTTCGCACTTTTGTATCTCCTCTCTTAATTTCTTTATTAAATTCTCTACTTCATTATAATCTTCATCAAAAAGTTCTATTCTAAAATTTTTAATTCCGTAAGAAATATAATTTGAAATATTAGGAATTTTGTTGATTATATTCTTGTGTAAGATATGAGTAATACAGTTTTCTCTTAGCATGGGGTATTGATTTTTTTCTTTATCTTCTAAGTAGAATTTATCTTTGCTATTTTTACAATTTTTGCAGTAATTTAGACATTTTTTTAAAGGACAGTATTTCATCACCATAAGTTCTAATCTGCCATAGATAATGAGTTCGATTGGATAGTTTGTTTTCATGATATTTTTGATTTGATTATCCGTTAATTCAACAGATAGTGTTACTTTTTTAACATTATTTTTGGTTAATAATTCGATTGAGTTATGATTGGTTATATTTAGAGTATAGTCACTAATTAAATGATTATTCTTTCGATAATGGTTTAGACTGCCAATTTCCGTGATAAGCAGATTCTCATTTTCTAAATTGGGATGAGTATTTATTATTCTTGGTAGGCGATAATAAATGTTGTTATAATCTTTATAAGTATTGTATAGGTTATAGTCCGTGGTGTAGATTGTGTCTATTTGATTTTCTAGAGCACATTTTAACTGGGTTTCATTTCTAGTTAAAATACTGATATTTATTTTATCTTGAGATGGATATTTATCTAGGGTTGTGGATTGTTTCTTAGTATAAGAAGGAGAAGGAATTTGATGAGGATGAATTCTTTTACTTGTTAATTCTTGGACTGCTTTTCTTCTTAATTCATTGATTGATTTAATATTGATAAAAAGATTGGTATCTATATTTACTTCTATGAATGATGCTTTACAAGGGGTGTTTCCTAATTTGTTTAATTGGTGTTCTACTTCTTCTTGAGTGGTATTTCTATTTATTGCTAGTTCTGGGGTATCACCTAATACTTCTACTTTATTTTTATCATCTTTGATTGTAATAAACATTTGTTTATTTTTTCTTGCTTCAAAATAGATATCTATGGGTATTTTTTTCTCCGTTACTTGTTCTAGAGATTTGGTTAATTTAAAGTCGGTTGTTTTTAAGATAATATCTTCTCCATGGATATGTTTGGTATTCTCTACATAGGCAATATGAGGAGATGAGATACTGTTCTTTAAAAGATTTTTATCATCATAAAGGCGATTAATCATCATTCCTTCATGGTTATTTTGAAATCTTATACCATCTCCTTGATTTAGGGAATCATTGGTAACTTTAATTTTTATTTTATCTTTAGTAGTAGAAAGAACTTTACCTACTGGAATTCCTTGATGATTAGGGGTTTTGATATTCATAATATCTGTTTCATTAAAAAGATATCCTTTGGTAAATTCACGATTGTATAGTTTTTTTAAGTTGATTTGTTCTTCCTTCGTTAGGGTTAATGGTTCATTGTTATAGTATTTATCGATTAAAGTTCTATATAATCTAGTGACATAGCCAACATAAGATGGGGATTTCATTCTTCCTTCTATTTTTAAGCTGTCAATATTAGCGTCTAATAGTTCTTTTAAGTTAGGGAGTGTATTTAGTTCTTTGGTACTTAAAAGGTACTGACCATCTGTTTTTACGACTTCATTATTCTTTATTAATTGGTAAGGTAGGCGGCAACTGCCAACACATTCTCCTCGATTACCACTTCTACCACCATTTAGACTGCTAAAAAGACAACAGCCAGAATAACATACACATAGGGCACCATAAACAAATACTTCTTTTTCGATAGGAATATCAATTTTCTTGATTTCTTCTAGGGACATCTCTCTTGCTAAAACGACTCTTTTTAATCCTAATTTTTGAAAGAAAGAAGCTGCTTCTTTGTTATTGGTATGACATTGGGTAGAGGCATGAAGTTCTAGATTAGGATAATATTCTCTTACTTTTTTGATTAAGCCAATATCTTGGATGATAAGGGCATCTACTTGATTTTGATATAAGAAACCAATATATTCTAAAATAGAATCTAATTCTTCTTCATAGGTTAAGGTATTTACGGTTACATAGACTTTTACTCCATAAGTATGCGCATAATTGATGGCATTCATTAATTCTTCATTGGTAAAGTTACTTGCAAATTTTCTAGCGCCATAATTTTTTCCTGATAAATATACGGCATCTGCTCCATTATGGATGGCATAATATAACATCTCTTTATTTCCTACTGGACTTAATAATTCAACTTTTTTCATGATATCACTTCCAAACTACTAATATCATAACACATATTTAATAAAAATACTGATAAAGATTAAAGGTCTATATCAGTATTTTAATTGTATATTTTTTATAAATCACCCTTATAAAAATATATTTTCATGGCTTCTTCTGAATATTTTGGTTTAGATACATCGATATCCATTCTTTTCCCAAAATAATATATAATTAATTGAGACGCTATTAATAAATCAAACTCAGCAAGAATTCCATTATAAGGACTTTCTATAATTAAGGTATTATCTTTTAAATATTGTAATAGTTCAAGTTCGTACTTGCTTGTAGTTTTTTCTTTAAAGTAAACAGAAAAATTATTATTTAAATTTTCATAGTTTATAAATCTACCATGAGAAAAGTTTTTCTTTTCATGAATTATGCAATTAAAAATACCTGATTCTATTATTTTACTTTCTAAGTCATAGCAAGCAGTATCCCCATAATCTCCACGAAATAAATTTACTATTTTTTTATTGGTTATTTTTTCTACTAGATCTTCACTTATCATTTTATCTAATATTTTATTCCAATAATCCATCGATTTTTTTAGAAAATCATCAACATCAAAATTGATATCAACTTTACTGTAATAGTATTTTAAGAACATTGCCGCGGGGGCTACTGCTCCTTCGAAAGATAAAAAGCATCTTTCTTTTCCTTTATTTGATGATGTTCTATAACTTAAAATATTTTTCTTAGAAATTTTTGTTTTTTGTACAATATTTTGTATTTCTCCTTTTGTAATCATATAAATATTTTCTTTAGAAAAATCTTTAATGCTATTTATAATGTCATTTGTTGTTCCAGAATAGGAAAATAATATAACTTTATTTATATTAGTATTATTTCTGTACAAAACGTCTCTTGGATATAATGAATAAGTATTGCAACCAAATAATAAATTTATTACTTTAGCGGAAAAATATGTTCCTGCAAAGGAACCACCTGTTCCAATAAATAAACAATTATCACTTGCTAAAAAATTTAATTCTTTTATTTTTATGATGGCTTGAGAATGAATAGCATTGATTACTCTTTTTTCTAGATTATTGATATTGATATTACATCTTTTTATTTGTTTTCTTTCATTATAAGTAAATTTATCACATGAACAATAATCTTTCATCTTTTTGATTTTGAATAATGAATTTAAATGTCCTCTTGCTCCCATTTTTGAAACTACCTTTGCGGTTAACTTATTAGAATTTTTATACCATTTTTCAAATAAATTTTCATGATATTTAAAATCACTCTTTATCCATTCTTTAATTATACTAGAAATAAAAGCATCTCCAGCACCAGTTGAATCTATGACATCATTTTTATCTAATAATTTAAAATGATGTGCTTTACCTTGAAATATAAATGTTGCACCATTTTCTCCTTTTGTAATTGTCATTAATTTTGGGTTTAAAATATGATATAATTCTAATTCACTATTACAGTTTAACTTAGTCATTAAATAATTAGAAACTCTTTCATTAAAATTTATTATTTCAAATTTATTGTTTATTTTATCAATTATTCTATTTTTATCTAACCCTTCAAATTCAAAATATTGCCCCAAATCAATTATTTTTTTATTGTTTATTTTATCAATTATTTCCTGATTACAAGGATTTAAATTATCAAATACTAAAATATCATCTTCTTTTATGTTGCTTAATACATCATTACAATCAATTAAACTGTTATCATACCATTTTTTCTTTTGACAAAAGGGACATCTTTTTTTTGAAGTAAAGGATAATTGATTTCCTTCTTCAAAATAAGAGACATGGAAACATCTTGTTCTAATGCCATTTATCTTTTTTATATTACTTATATCAACTTTTAATATTTCTAAACTTTTGATTGCAAATTCTCCTTGTAAATCATTTCCGCAGACTCCAAAGACAGATGTTTCAAAACCAAATTTTGCTAAGTTTGCAATTATATTATGACAGGTCATGCCTCCATTTATTCCTAATAATTTTTCATTTTTATAATAGTAATCTATTACTAAATCTCCAATACTTACTACTCTCATTTCAATATTTTTCATTTATCTAACATTCTATGTTCAGAATCTAGAATAACTCCATCGAAGTCAATAAATGTGTAATTTTTCATCATAGATTGCCTCCTTTGATGGTATTATATCATGAAAAAGTGAAATATTTTGTCACTATTATTTTATGCTAATGATTCTTTTTATTTCAAAGTGACGAATATCATTTCTTAATTCACAGAATGCTGTTACATATTTTTCTCCATTGTATGAAAA
>CAKPHZ010000043.1 GCA_934162265.1 uncultured Bacilli bacterium
GTATCAATTTCATTTTTATAGTTATCTTTAATCTTTAAAAATACTCTTTTACCTTTATAATCCTGATGGTGTAATGGAATAATTTCATCTATTATTTCAAAATTAATATAATTAATAGACTTATTTAATTCATTAATAAAGTTTTTAATAGAATTATCATCTAGAGAATATTTTATAAAATCTAAATCTAAATCGCGAGTTGCTCTACGCTTATCATTTGATAGATTATGCATAACAACTCCCCCTTTAATAGTAATATTTTGATTATATTTACTATTTGCTATAGCTGTTAGTATTAAATCTTGGGACACTTTTGAGGAAGCAAATTCATTTGAATAACCATTTTTTATGTACTTTTGTATCATTTCTTGTAAATTCATTAAAACACTTCCTTTTGTATTTTTAAAAATAAATCAATATCATTTTTATAATAGTTCAAATAATCAGATAATTTATTCATATCAAGTTTATCACTAATACTTCTATAATTATTTATAATTTCTTTATAATAATCAAAAGGAATATTTTTACTATTTTTTACCAGTTCTATCAATAATTTTTCTTTGTCATATATCTTAATTTTAATTCCATCAACTTTTATTGTAGTAACTCCAATATTAAACTTATCTTCTGATACATATATTTGTTTTACTTTATTATCCATTATTTTACTTGCCTTTCTATTCGTGGCAAGGTAGTATTTTTGAGGAATTACATCAGTTAAGTTGTAATAATAAAAAGCACTATCAGAAGTAAAAACAGCATTAGGATATTTTTGACTAATAACCAATAAATAATTAACAAATTCTTGACTTGAATATATTCCTGATTCAATTTTAAATATTTTTTTATCTTTTAAAGCTTTATTTAATCGATAATTATTTTTATATTTAGAAATCACATCTTTATAACTATAAATCATTTTTCATCACCTAATATAATTTTAAAGTAAATCTCGGCAAAAGTCAATATTTTGCCGAGATTTACTGAAATAAATGTTTTTTACTATTTTTTTATATTTCCGTGGTATACTTATATCAGTTAGTAGTTTATTACAACCTACAATTTAGATAATTAGAGGTTGTCCGACTTCAACTTTATGGCACCATTAGTGTATTTAAAACCTTATACAATAAGGTTTTTTTCTTTTATTACCTTCAAAATTACTCCGATAAAATTTTGAAGATAATAAGCATTGACTAGAAATATTGTCTAGTCTTTTCTTTCTTTTTATGTTATATTTATAACAGTTAATGTTATTACTAACCATTATTTGTTATAAAAGTTGTTTTATCTCTTTGGAGGACACAATAGAAAAAATTTATATGAAAGAAGGAAAGACATATGAATATAGAATTAAAAAGTAAAAGTCTTTCAAATTATTATTCAACTAAACCAGACAACTATACATTATCCTTTCATCATTATAACATAATTGTAGATAATGAAAGCAACAATGAATATAGGTTATTGGAACGGGATATAGAATTGATTAGGAACTTGAATAAGGAAAACTCTGTTATTTATTTTTCTGATATTGAAAATTTAATCAAAGTAATGAATAATACTAATATTTTCAATGAATTAAATGATATCTATTTAAGAATAAGAAACGTTGAAGAATATAAAAAGTTTAGCAAATTAAATATAAATATCAATGTTGTAATTGAAAAAAAAGATTTAGAAATGATAAAGCCTACTAATGATAGAATAGTATTGCAAATTGATGATATAAATGAGTTACCAATAAAAAACTTAGATGAATTAAGAGAAAAATATAATATCACTCACATATTATTAGGACAAATACGATATATTACAAATGATTATGCATTTTTATTGAATGTTTTGTCAGAACAATTTGGAATAGATAAGTCTTATCAATTAGAACTAGAAAAGAATAACGAAATAACGAATGATATATATAATATAGAAATGTATAAAAAAATTATATATTCGATAAATAAAATAATTGAAGTAAATCAAAAAGAAAGTATTTTGGATACAATATATGCAATTTTTATGTTTATTGCGAGTAATATTTCTTATGATGAAGAAGAATTTGAAAATACTAAAATAGAAAATCAAAATCTTATTGGTCCATTATTTCATCATAAGGCAGTCTGTGAAGGATATTCAAAACTGTTTAAACAAGTATTAAGTTTATTAGGAATTGAATCCATTATAGTAAGTGGTGGAGGAAATAAAGAAGACGGTGGACATGTTTGGAATCAAGTGAAAATAAAAAATGAATGGTATAACGCAGATGTGACAGCACAAAACTATTCTATCTATAATAATGAAAATCGTAATATGTTTCTCGTAAGTAATAAAAAATGTAAATATAAATCTTTAACTCCTTTTGCTAAAGATTGTAGGAATGATTATTATAATTAGTCTTAAATAAATATATCAGTAATTTAAGTCTAGATTTTAGGTAAAGAAAAACGATATGATAAAAACAATATAAATAATGAATTTAATACTGAAATGGGGGATTTTCATGAATAAATTAGATGATTTTTACAATACAATAGATGAAAAAACATATAGAAATATAAAAGAAGTATCTTATTTAACAGGACTAACTCTTTTCAATCTAGAATTATATACGATGAATTCTATTCCTCAAATCTTTAGTCTTCTTTTTGGCATATCATCAAGTCTACTAATAGGAACAGGTATGTATATGGGAAAATATGGAAGAGGAGGAATATTAAAGACCAAAACAGGAAAAGAATTAGAAGAATTATACCAAGAGTTTTTAAAGAATTATTGTCAATTCAATAACTTTTTTGAATTAGATAATCCCATACAAATTCAAACCATGTTTAATTATCTGTTAGAAGAAGGCTATTTATCCCAACATAAAACATTTAAGTTTGAAAATTCAAATGAACTCTTTTACTGGTTAGAGGGAACACGAGTAATAGAAGGACAAGCTGTTTGTAGGCATATTTCATCAATGTTTAAAGATATTTTACAAATATTAGGATTTAGTGCATATCAGTTGCCAGTTCATATTTCAGAAGCAGAAAAACGTATATTACTTTTACAACAAAAATTAAATTTAGAAGAATTTAAAGAATCTTTGCTTTACCGTTTAAATCAAATTAAAATTTCCCCTGAAGAACATCAAGAATTATTGCAATATATTAATTCCTCAAATATACAATTAGGAGAATCTAATGAAGTACTGTTTTATCATGGTAATGAAAAAAGCTTAAAGTTGAGTAAATCAAATCATGTAATAACATCAGTGTTTACATCGGGAAAAGATTATTTTTTAGACCCAACACAATGTAGAATATACCACCGTAAAAATAGTAAGATATTGTATGATAAAGAAGTAGATTGTAAAATTTTTGAAATTCCTGCAAGGTTATGCTGCTCTGGTAAAGAAGAATACAAAGCCTTAAAAGAAAGATTACATCATCCACAGGAACAACTTTCTAGGACTGAAGAGGAAAGTTTAATCATGAAAACAAAAATGTTATGTCAAGAAAATACTGATATATTTGAGCAATTTTATAATAAGAATTGTGAATTGTATAATGAAATAAACAAAAAAATCTTAAAATTAAAAAAAGGTTTATAAAATATCGAAAAAGAAAAATGTCTGTTATCTCTGTTTCATAGAGGAAAATTTTAAAATTCATTTCTCTTTTCTAATCAATTGATTATTTTTAATAGTAATATAAGCAATTCAAAAAATACTTTTTGAATGATAGAAAATACATAATTGTAAATCGAAGTATTAGTGATAATCAATCTATCAAAAAATAACGTAGCTCTTAAAAAAATGAAGTTGAGCAGTATGTTTGATAGAATGAAAAAAGAATTATATTTTAATTTTATCAATTTATCTCTTAATTATAAGAAAACTATTTAGTTTTCTTAATTCTTCAGAAATAGTCCAAACTATATGTCGATATTTAAATTTAAATAATTTAACAAAGATAGAAGTCTGTCTTTCATTATTGTATTTATTACCGCAAGAAGAACAAAGTCTAAATTTGCAAGTATAAAAACAAAATTTTTCTTTGTTACAGTTAGGACATTTAAAAACGTCAAAACCTAAATCTGAAGTTTTACATTTTATCATTTGTTTAATATTGTAAAAGACGATTTCTTCAATATTTAGAGTAGGGAATTTATTGGAAAAATCATTCCAATGATCAAGAAATATATCTTTTATATGAAATCTAATCTTTCTATCTGAAACTTTATTTTTATATTGTTCAAATAATTTATCATCTTCAGTACATAAAATTGCCATAAAATCACTACCTTCAAGTAGCCAATTATACTAAAAATTGGAAAAAAATAAAACATCTCATGAGGAATGTAGATGAAACAGAGCTTCATTCATTTTTATAAAAAAATAAAACGTTGAATTCTAAATAAAGTGCACAATTAAGTGCATTACGACCCAAAATGTGTATTTTCATAAGAAAATGCACA
>CAKPHZ010000044.1 GCA_934162265.1 uncultured Bacilli bacterium
AGCTGAATTTCAGCTCTCTCAAAAAGTTCATTTATCATTAGTTTTTAGTTCCACCAACACTACTTGACAAAGAACCCTTACTTTAGAACTAAACTAAATATTTTGCCAAAAAAAATGTCAGTATTTTCTACTAACATTATTTTTTACTATCACATTTAGAACATTTAATTCCATCTTTTGTTTCTACTAAAATACTTCCACACTGAGAACATAACTCCCCAGTAGGCTTATCCCAAGTAGCAACCTTACACTTAGGATAATGATTACAACCATAAAATATCTTTCCTCGTCTTGTTACTTTTTCAACAATCATCCCATCACATTCTGGACATTTCATAATTTCCTTAACTTCCTTTTTTTCCTCATTACTCTTAATATATTTACATTCAGGATAATTAGAACACGCAACAAACTTTCCATATCTACTTTGCTTAATAACCAAAGGATTACCACACTGCGGACACATCTCTCCAGTTTCTTCTGGAGCTTTTTTCTCCATTTCTTTAAAGGCAACCTCTACTTTAGGTTCAAAATCATCATAAAAACGCTCTAACAATTTATACCAAATCAAATCTCCTAAAGCAATCTTATCTAAATCATCTTCCATTTCTTTAGTATACTTAACATTAATAATATCTTTAAAAAATTCTTGTAATTTATCCGTGATTTCTATTCCAATATCCGTAGGAATAAATTTCTTATCAACTATTTGAACATAAACTCTTTCCTTTAAAGTATCAATAGTCTTTGCATAAGTAGATGGTCTCCCAATACCAAGTTCTTCCATTTCCTTAATTAAACGACTTTCACTATATCTAGCAGGTGGTTTAGTCTCATGTTCCGATACATCAATATGATCAGATACAACTTGATTACCAGAAACAAGCTCAGGAAGTATTTTATCATTAGAATCTTCATAACAAGAATATACTTTTAAATAACCATCAAACAACAAAATCTGACCACTTGTTTTAAAACGATACTCATGATTAAGTAACGTAACACTAGTAGCCTCCACCATAGCGTCTTTCATCAATGAAGCAAGAGCCCGATAATAAATTAAATGATATAACTTATACTCATCATTAGACAAATATTCCCTAATATCTTCTGGCTTTCTAAAAATACTAGTAGGTCTAATCGCCTCATGAGCATCTTGAACATTCTCTGTCTTTTTAGATTTCTTTACATACCCAACATAATTTTCTCCATAAGTATTTTTAATATATCCATAAGTATTTTTTACAAATTCATCACTCATTCGAATAGAATCTGTTCTCATATAAGTAATAAGACCAACCGTTTCATCTTTTAAACTAATTCCTTCATAAAGCTTTTGCGCAATTGACATTGTCTTTTTCGAAGTAAAATTAAGCTTATTAGAAGCCTCTTGTTGAAGCGTAGAAGTAGTAAAAGGAAACTTACTTTTCTTATCCTTCTTTTTCTTGGAAACATCTTCAATAACAAAAGTCTTATCCAACTTTCCAAGAATACGATCAGCATCTTCCTTAGTAGAAATCTCTACTTTCTCATGACAATAACTATCTAACTTTGCATCAAAAGTATCAAAAAAAGCATCAATCTCATAATATTTCTCTATATTAAAAGCTTGGATTTCTCTTTCTCGATCAACAATTAATTTTAAAGCAACACTTTGCACACGACCAGCAGATTTTCCCTCTGTCTTAGACTGCATTAATTTACTCAAACGAAATCCAATAATTCTATCTAAAATTCTTCTTGCTTCTTGAGATTTAACCAGATTATCATCTATCTTTCTCGCTTTACTAAAAGAATTTAAAATAACATCTTTAGTAATTTCATTAAAGACAATTCTTTCATAATCGTTATTTTTTAATCCAAGAGTATCATATAAATGCCATGAAATAGCCTCTCCTTCCCGATCAGGGTCGGTTGCTAAATAAACAAAATCAGAATTTTTAACTTCTTTTTTTAACTCAGTAACTAATTTTTTCTTACCCTTAATAATTTTATAATCAGGTTTAAAATGATCCTCTAAATCAACACCAAATCCATATTTACCAGAAGTAGATAAATCTCTAATATGACCAAGAGAAGAAACAACTTTATAATCTTTACCTAAATACTTCTCAATTGTCTTACTTTTACTAGGGGATTCCACAATAACTAACTTTTTTCCCAAAATACATCCCTTTCCTTCCTGTTACAATTATATACTAAATTAAATTCATTTTGTCAAGATAATAAAAAAAAATACTTATCAATTACCTCCCTAAAATAAAAAAAGAAAGCAAAAGAATAATTTTACTTCCAATAAAAACTAAATTTTAATCTTCCCTTTCTTTTCTTTCATAGCCAAGTTGTTCTTTCTTCTCCATCATATAAGAAGTAATAATTGTCTCTATTTCCGGTAAAGCATTAGGATCAATATTAGATAAATAAACTTTCTCCTTAATCGTATCCAAAATAATATTTCCAAAAATAAGCCCCTTACGAACGGTCAAATCATTAAACATATCAGGTGTTATCGTAACAAAGAAATATCCCCATAATAAACGCTTAGTCGCTATCATAATTCTCTTATTTGTAAGTGCAACAACATTCGTATAAAATATTTCAAAAACATTTGGATTTTTTTGTGCAGGAAAAGCATAAAGAATTTCCTCATCAGGATTCAAATGCTTCTCTACAATTGCACAATGCTTCTCTAAACGAAACGCAATAGTAAGTGGATATTTTTTCTTAAATTCACTTACCATCTCATAACATTTTCCCATTTTATCCTCCTACTCTTGTTTTAAATCAAAATACTTATCATATAACTCTTGTAATTTATCAGCAGTAGTTTCTCCTTCAATATAATCAACAGCTTCTTTTCCAGCAAGAACAATAGTAGTAGGAGTTCCCCAATTGCCACTATTCTTTTTCAAGAAAGTATTAGAACTTTCAAAAGAACTCCATTCTTCTTCTGTAAATGTATCAGTATCTACATAATACATTGGTAAATTCTTAGAAGAAGCAAATTCTTTTGCAACTGGCATAAAATTAGCACAATGAGAGCAACTTTCTCTAGATAAAATAACAACAAAAGATTCATTATTATCAATCTTCTTTTGGTAATCACTATAAGATAATAATTGCAATCCAGCTTCTCCTTCCAAAGTAAGAGGTAATTGATAAGAAGGTTCATCCTTTTGACCTTTCATCAAAAAACATCCTAAAATAACAACAATAATTAAACCAATAATCAATATCAAATCTGATTTCTTTAATTTTTTACCTTTCTTTTCTTTAACAGAAGCATCATCTTTGGAAGAAATTTCTCCAAAATCTTCCAAATCAGAATCCATATCTTCCTCTATAATCTCCTCTTCTACTACCTCTTCTTCTATCTTCTTAGTAGTCACTTTTTTCTTTGACGTAACATTACTACTCTTAGTAGAAGAATTCTTTCCTTCCTTTTCAGAAGAGATTGCTTTTTCCTTAGTTTCTTTCTTTACCTGATTATCCTTTTTCTCTTCAACTTTATTCTCTAAACGAGAAGAATTTTTCTTTGAAGAAGCACTCTTCTTTGTCACTTTCTTTTCTTTTTCTTCTTTACTCATCTCATTTAAACTCCTTTCTCATATTAATTATTCTACTATTTTTTTTCATAATTTGCAATCTTTTATCATAATAAAATCAGCAACTATAAAATATGATAATTTTTTTAATTTTTTAAAACAAAATCATCTTTAATATCTTAAATAAAAAGAAATTTAATAAAATCAAAAAATATTAATGGATAAATCCCAACTATTTAAATCAATTTCTAGAAAAAATCCAAAAAAAAACTACCCAACAACGAGTAGTAATATATTTCTTCGTGGTCGGGAAGACAGGATTTGAACCTGCGACCTCTACGTCCCAAGCGTAGCGCTCTACCAAGCTAAGCTACTTCCCG
>CAKPHZ010000045.1 GCA_934162265.1 uncultured Bacilli bacterium
AAAGATTTAACCGACATCTTAAAAGACTTTAAATACAAGGTTAAATTAGGACAAATAAAAACTATATTGCACACCAATCTACAAGTGATAATACCTACTGAATACAAAATTACATATCCTACTACTCTTACAATACTTGAATATAAAGTTAATTGAATTACAAGACAAGATGAGAACATTATGTATTGCTAGTTTTAATAAAGAATATAGCTTAAATAATGTTTTAAAAACTAAACAAAAAGGTAGAAATAAAGATATAAATGTTAAAGATATGAGAAACTGTATTGAAATGCAAGAAGAATTATCTAAAAATAAAGAACGATTGAAAATTGCTAATAAAAAATCACAAGAACTAGATAATAATTCTAATGAAGTTAAAGATATATTTAATAATTTAAAAACTACTTTTACTAACAAAGATAAATATGTTTTAAACAAAGATGATAAAGATAAAATTGATAAATTTATTCAGCAAGTAGATTCAACTAATGAAGAATATAAAAAAATGCAAAAGTTATCTATTACTCTTAATGATGTTGAAACTGAATTAAAAGAAAACAGGAAAAAAGTTAAAATACTAACTGAAAATAATGATGCCTTAAATATTAAAGTTAAATCTCTTGAGAAAAAGGTAGATAAACAAGAAGATGAAATTGATGATCTTAAAGAGAAAAATTCTAAATTACAAAACACTATTAATTTCTTTGAAAACTTATTTGATAGATTAGTTAAATTTATTAAAAATAAAATGTTTGACAAAGAAAAAGAACGTGAAAATTATTGGAATTTTTCAAAAGATTTGTATACTCATAATATATTTAGCGATAAAACTATTGAATCAATTCAGGATGACTATATTTGGAATAAAGAAAATGATAAAAATAAAAACAAAGGAAAAGATGATTACTCAATTGAAATGTAATCATCTTTATTTTGAACCTAATTTTTTAATTAACTTTTTATGAACAGGTCTTATAAAATCACACATTGTATCATTATCTGCTTCTTCAAAAGGAATCCATTTAACTCCTTTTGATTCATCTTCTCTATATACTAATGGTATTTTATCATCTGCTTCCATTATATATAAAACATCTAGATGTAGATGAGCTGAATCATATTTTCCAAGTTTTATATGACCTTTTACAGGTGCTGATTGAATCGAATATATATTTTCATCTAAAACTTTTACTTTTAATCCTGTTTCTTCTTCAACTTCACGAACTGCAACTGATAAAAAATCATCTTCTCCATCAGCGTGTCCTCCTGGATAAATCCAACCATCATTAATTATATGATAGACAACTACCATTTTATTTCTTTCTTTATTTACCACAAATGCTGATGCAGAAAAATGTCCAAAAATATTATCTCTAGTCAAAACATCATCAAAAGTATCAATAAATTTTAAAAATTGTTCTTTGTCCTTTTCTTCTTGCTCATTAAATGGTATATAATTTTCTATCTTTTGCCTTAGATTCATATTCATCCTACTAAATAATTAAATCAACAAATATATTATATCATTCAAAAAGCAAAACCTCTATAGTTTTGCCATTCTTTTATTACATTCTTTTATTAATTATTTATGCATTTTGTATGCTCTTACTTTTGATAAATGAAAACCATTATCAATAACTTCTTTATATTTGAAAACATCTTCACGAGTTTCAGGGCTTTCAATAATTTCAAAAGTATTTGCTTGTTCTATAACACTTTCAGGTGCTTGAGATAATACTTCAGCAATTGATGGTTTAAACAATCCATAATATCCCCAAGTATGTAAGCATAAGAAATCATCAACTGTTTCTAGTTTATTTGAATCAATAATCTCTCTCTTATCTTCATGACGATTCCAAATATAAGATTGATTTCTTAATTCTTGTAATGTAAATTCTCTTAATAAGTATTTCATTTCATCAATTGTTACAATAGGTTTTAATAAATGATATAATTCCTTTAATCTTTTATCATCAATCTCTGGTATTTCTAATTTTTTTGGTAAAGTTATAAAATTATTACCACCATATAATTTTTCCATAAAGTCCCTCCTGATGAGTATTTATTATATCATTTTTTAGAAAATAAGCAAGTCCTTTTCAGCATTATTCAATATTAACATTAAATCGTGATTTAGCAATACACTTATTATCTTTGATTAAATAACATTCTACATAATGATTTTCTTTAAACGATATACTTTCAACTCGTTTAAAGCTTTGTGGATCATCTGCAAAAGAGTTTAAATTATTGCCATAGTATATCTATCCACGTAAACTGTTATTTTCTATAGCATAATTACCATTATTTTTTATTTTCCATAACAAAATATATGATTTAGGAATAGTTGTATCTATAGAAAAGCATAATTTTTCATCTCTATTTTAAGTTATACTAAATTTTTGATTGTCAAAACAATTAAGATATGTAGAGTTTTTAAAGTTATCTTTTAAAATATATCTTTGGCATTTTATTTTAAACTTTATTGGCATTAATTTATCAATACTATATATATTTTCGATAAACATTTCATTGTCTTCACATCTACTTCTTTTTTGAGAATCAGATGTAAAATAATCTGTTTTAAAAAACTTATTCCATTTTCTTTTGACTCCTTATAATACATTATTAATCCAATAATGATTAATAAGATTCCAACAATTAAGCAAATATAAATATTATATTGTGGAATATCAATATTAAAATAATTAAGTATAATTTCTGTCAATATATTTTCAAATGAGACAATTCCTACACCTAAAAATACAAATCCTTTGTCTAAAAATTTTTTCGAGAACATTTTTACCATCCTTATAAATAAAAAAAGAATATTATAAGATATTCGCTATTATGATTACACCAAATTTTTACATATTTGTTTATAATTTTGTTTATTATTCTCTAAAAATATGATATATCATTAATAATGAGTGATATTTATCATATCACTAGAGAAAGAGTTGTAGATATCTACGACACTCGCTCCATTTGAAATCAACTTACGGACTTAAAAGCTCGTAAGTTTTTATTTTATATAAAACTTAAAAGTTCTCTTATCACAGAAAGGAGGACCTTTTTCATGCTTGAATTTAAAGTATTTGAAAATTTAAAACCTAATAAAGATTTAACTGACATCTTAAAAAACTTTGAATATACAGTTAAATTAGGAAAAATAAAAACTATCTTGCATACCAACCTACAAGTAATAATACCTATTGAATACAAAATTACATATCATACTACTCTTACAATACTTGAATACAAAGTTAATGAAATATCAAATAAGCCTTTTTATATTAAAGAGCATAATCAAAAGTACAATATTAAAGAAATTACACAATTTTTGTTTATTACCATTTAAGATGTAAAAATCATAATTGTAGTGGATTTGGATTTCATTACAATACTGAAAAAAAATATTATTAAAGATATTTTAATATTAGTGCCAAAAAGCGAATTAATTAACACTATTTAAAGAAGAAAGAAATGATAAAAATGAAAGTTACTTGTACAAGAAAAGGAGATTATTTATTACCAGATTTATATTTAGAAAAAAGTGAAAATTATGGAAGGCTTGGAAGATATGGAATATTAAGATTACACTTTATTGCACAAAACAAGCAAACACTTTATGAGACATTATTGATGACAAATAAATTAACTCATCATCTTCTTTTAGAAAGTAGATCTTGTGAGAATTATTATAAAGAACTAATGGAAAATTATATTAAGAATGATGAAAGACTGTCTGAAAAAAACAAAGAATTAAATCCATTGGAATGGACAAAATTAATGAACAACTATAAAAATACAGCAGAAGAAAT
>CAKPHZ010000046.1 GCA_934162265.1 uncultured Bacilli bacterium
AATTTTAGTTAGTAGTTATTACTACCTATAAATTGTTGCTTTTAATGGTTGTTTTACCAGAACCATAAGGGCTCCAAATTGATAAGAAACTCGAACACTTTGATTCGAGAGTAATAAATGCTAACTAGAAATAATATGAACCCCGTTTCTTGGACATGGAAACGAGGTTTTTATATGTCAAAATAGTTAGTTTTTTTGTTATTTAAGAAAGGAAAGTGATGAATTATGACAATAGAAACTAAAGAACTTGTAATAAGCCAAGAATTAAAAAGAAAGGTTGAAATGATATGTAAATTTGCTTATGTGGACTACTCTATTACAAACGGAAATGTTAAAAGTATTAAGAATACTAATATTGCTTATGTAAAACCTTATATAGTAAGAATAAATAATATTAATTATCTATTATTTGATAACTCCGATTATATTTTTATAAATGGTTATGATAAAAAAATAGAATTTAAAGATTTTGAAAATTATATAAAATCACACTAATATATAATATTTTTAAATTTTAGACTTTACTTTTTGTTTTTAAAGTGCCAAACATATGAAAGGAGATATAAATGAACGAAGAAAAAAAGATTGCAGGTATTTATAAAAGAGTATCTACATTAGACCAAAAACGAGAAGGATTTAGTTTACCAGAACAAGAAGAAAAATTAAGAGAGTTTTGTAAGTTTAAAGGTTATCAAATTTACAAAGCATATGAGGATGCAGGAATAAGTGCTAAAAATGATAAAAGACCAGCATATCAAAAGATGATACAAGATGTAAAAAAAATAGATTTAAACAAAAAAAGATGATTAAAACAGGTATTTTTAATACTAATTTTTAGATACCTGGAGTCTGTAAATAAATCTGTGTAAATAAAAATCTTTCCATGATATAATAAAATAAAGAAATGGAAGGATTTTTATTATGAAAGAAAATAATCAAGGAAAAGAAATATTAAAATTAATACAAGATAATTATTATATTATTGATTACGAAATTGATATTGATAATGCTGAGAAAATTGCAAGAGATCATTGGAGTATAGAATGTGGATTGTACTGGAAGTTAGATGTAATATTTGATGAAGATCATTCTAGAAATAACATTGGCAATTCTATAAACAACTTATCTATATTAAGAAAAGTAGTATTTAATCTTGTAAATTTAGATAATAGTTTTGGAAAAATTACAATGACTAAAAAATTAACAAGATATAAAATGAATTTAAAAAATATTGAAAATCTAATATTTAATGTAATTCTTAATATATTATAAAAAGGTGATATATTTTTAAGCGATTGCCATAAAAAAATTGACATAAATCAAAGATTTAATATATGATAATTATATAAGAGAAAATTACTAAAAAGCAAATAATGAATGGAGGTTAAATATGAGCAAAGATTTAACAATTATTATTCCAACATATAATGATACTTATGATAAAGTAAAATGTTCTTTAGATTCAATAGCAATACAATGTGAGTATGATTTATCTGCCATAGAGGTAATCATTGTTGATGATTGTTCAAATAAAAATAAAGTTGATTGGAATAAAGTATTAGAAATGTATCCATCATTAAACATTAGATATACAAAGCTTCTGGAAAATAAAGGGCCTGGAGTTGCTAGACAAGTTGCTTTAGATATGGCATCTGGAGACTTTGTATTTTTCTTAGATTGTGGAGATTGTTTATTTGATAATTCAGTTTTAAATACATTTGATAAATACAAAGATTTAGATGGCGATATTATTGCAACAAAAATTTATGATACTGATAGTGGAAATAAAAGGAGAAGCTTTTTATTTAACAATGCATATGTTTTTGGAATCTTTATTAAAAAGCAATTTTTAGATGCTAATAATATAAGATATAGTGAAGTTTTAAGATGGGAAGAAGATGCATATTTTGAAGAACTTCTACGATACTACTCACCTAAGGTAGTTTATACTCATATTGTTGGATACACATATAATAATGACCAAGATTCTATTACCAGACAAAACGATCATGAATATCAAAATAATTTTGGTGGATTTAGTGCGATGGTTGTTAAAAGTATGTTGCTTTGTGATTTTTATAATTTTCAAAATGATTATGAATCATTAATATCTGCAACTATACAAATATTATCACTTTGTTATGCAAGATTTTATTCAAATATTTATCAAGAGAATAATATTTCTGAAAGACAAAGTAATATATTATATTTATTAAAAATTTTATTAGAAAAATATTCATTAAAAACAGATTCGGAAGATTTTAGAAAATTATTTGTTAAAGATTTATTTAGAAGAAATACAATATATAAATATTATGGCACATCTGAAGTACCATATGATAAAATAGATGAATTTTTAGCATTTATTCGAGATTTTGAAAACTTGAATGGAGATTATCATATCGAAGGAACAAATATAACTGTCGAAGAACTATTATCTAAAGGAAACACTTATAGCAGTGGAATAAAAAAGCATTGAAATTTAATAAGATTTCATATATAATATTTTTAGAAGGAGAGCATTATGGTTCGTAAGCTGTAGCTTAACCACTCCAATAGGTAATTTAACTTACAAGTTTAATGCTTGTAAGTTTTTTTTATAAAAAAAAGAATAAAAACATTAATAACCTTTATTCTTCCATATTCTTTCTTATTATATCTAAATTTTCTTTTTTACCATAAACCGTAATATCTTTTATAATATGCATATTATCACCAAAGTTATAGATTTCCTTATTATTTAGACTATCTATTAATTCTTTTATAATCATATGCTTATCTTCACAAAATGGCTTTAAATATAAATTACCATTAGAACGCACTCTATTTTCTATCTTACAAGCCTTATCTATTTTATACTCTATTCTTATATTATCAATATCAAGTTCTTGTAGATTATAAATTAAACTATTATATAAGTGAGATTGATGAAAAAGAAAATAGATTTAATTATACTCAAAATAACGATGTTGAAAAAATAATTAGATTAATTGGTATTGGAGATAAGAGAAAAAAAGATGATTTTAAATTAGGCGTCATTACTTTAGACTTATCTATGTTTAAAGATAAAGATGAGAAAGAAATTTATAAGAAACTATTTGATAAATTAGAAAAAAGAAGACTAACATAGACAAAATTATGTTATTCTTTAATCATCCTATTTATAAAAAATAAAAAAGATCAACTATTAAAGTTGATCTCAACGATAAATTGTAATTTATTATTTATTATTTATTTCTTTTAACAA
>CAKPHZ010000047.1 GCA_934162265.1 uncultured Bacilli bacterium
CTTTTTATTTCAAAGTGACGAATATCATTTCTTAATTCACAGAATGCTGTTACATATTTTTCTCCATTGTATGAAAACAAATAGATTGGGTGAATGATCCTTTTGGATTGACTTCCATCAACATCACTATAAATAATTTCTATTTTGTCATTTTTTATGATGGTTTCGTTAATTATTTTTTCTAATTCATTAACATCTTTTAAGTTTATATTAAAGATATATTTACTTTTTTCATCATATATAGAATAAGTTGTTTTCATTTTTTTAATTAACTCATTATATTTATCAATATATTTAAAATTATTCTTACTTAATATTTTAGTAATACTTTCTAATAATTGAATATCATACTTATTTACCGTTGTGTAATTTTTTATTTTATCAATCATAAAATATCCACCATTTGGCCCTTTAAATGATTCTATTATTATTCCATTATTACATATTTCTTCTTTATAATATCTAATCATTCTTTCAGTTACACCTATTTTTTTGGATAATTCATGAATAGTATATACATTTCCTGAATTTAATAAATCTATCATATAGAGCATGTTTGATAATTTCCCAATAATATCCCTTCTTTCAATTTAAAAATATCATAACATATATTTAATAAAAATTATTCACTTTTTCCTAAAGTAAGTTTAGTTTTTTGTTCTTTTCCATCTCTTATATAAGTTACTTCAACGGAATCATTTGGAGAATGTTTGTATAACTCATATCTAAATTCTGCTAATGATTTGGTATCTTTTCCAGCTAATTTTGTTATGATGTCACCTTTCTTTATTCCAGCTTTATCTGCTGGAGAGCCACTTTCTACTTTAACAACGGCAACACCAGAATCTACATTTTCAGGAACCATAATTCCTGCTTGCCATAAATAATAACTATTACTTAAATCTAACATAGATATTCCAATGTATGGTCTTGATACTTTTCCATCTTTTTCTAGGACTTCTGCTACTTTTAAGGCATCTTCGATTGGAATTGCAAAGCCCATTCCTTCAACAGTGTCATCTACTAATTTCATGTTGGTAATTCCAATGACTTCTCCATTGGTATTGCATAGAGGTCCGCCACTGTTTCCTGGATTAATAGCAGCATCTGTCTGTAATACTTGCATGTAATAATCTGAAGTTTGTGAATTGCTTAGGGCAACTTCGACTAGTCTATCTTTTGCACTTAATATTCCTTTTGTAACTGTTCCAGCATAATCTGATCCTTCTGGAGAACCTACGGTAAAGACAGTATCTCCTACTTTAGATTTGTCTGATACTCCAGTTGTTGCAGCAACAATTTTATCAGAATCTTTTACACTTAAAACAGCAATATCAGAATAAGTATCACTTCCTACGGTTGTTGCTTCTAATTCATCACCATTTTGGAATAATACTTTTACTGTTTTTCCTCCTGATATAACATGATTATTTGTCATTAAGTAAGCTTTTCCATTTGCTTTTTTATAAACAAATCCAGTTCCCGTGGACGCTAATTGGTTATTGCTATATACTTCAACAACTACTACTGCATCATATACTTTAGATACTGCATCAGAAATACTATTGGTTTCAGTTAATTTTGCTGTTGATGTGGTTATTCCGTTAGTTGTCGTTGTAGTATTTTGTCTTGTCGATATCATTAAATAAGCACCTAATCCTCCACTAATTAGGGATAAAACGATACATAAGATAATGACGACTGGTATACTTACTTGATTATTATTTTTTATATTTTGATGATTTACTCCAGAATAAGACGAATAAGTATTTTCTCGTACATTATCATTCTTATTTGTCTCTTCAGGTGTTACATCAATAATGATTTCTTTTTCATTCCGTAATTTTCTTGGTTTTATTCGCATAAACTCTCCTTCTTTCATTTAAAATTATATGGAGTAATTGTGATTAAAATATCTAAGAATTGTGTGATATTAAGGGAAAACTTTATATTTATTTAATAATTTTGTTGTAATAAGTAAATAGATTATTGAGATAGAATATCCAGTTAAAACATCACTTAAGTAGTGAACTCCTAGATAAATTCGGCTTACTCCTATTAATATAATTATAGCAATATTTATAGTAATTAACAAGATTTTTAAATACTTATTTTTGACTAATCTTTTTGTAATATAGATAAGTAGACCATAAAAAGCAAGGGATGCCATTGCATGTCCACTAGGAAAACTATACCCAGACATTTCGATTAGGCGATATCCAGTTGGTCTTTCTCTTCTAAAGATAAATTTAAGGATTTGGTTAATTAAAGTTATTCCTGCTAAATTTAGGATAATTCCTAGAGATAATTTTTTATTTTTTATTAATTTTATGCAAAATAAGATAGAAATAATTGCAATTACGATCATGACTTCTGGATTACTTAATTTGGTTGCTAATTTCATGAATGTGGTTAATTTATCATTTCTTAGTTTTTCTATGAATAAGTGATACGCTAGTTTATCGATATATAATTCTCTTCCTGCTATTACTTTTGCTGTAATTAAAAGAATAATTAGCAAAAATGGAATAGAGATATAAATGATATATCTATTATTTTTAATTTTGGTTTTTATTTTTTCTTTCATCTTACACCTTACTTCCTATTTTAACATTATAACACAAGTTCATTTATTTAGAATCATTTTTTAACGTAAAAAAAGAATGAAACTCCGTTTCATCTACATCCCTCGTGGGATGTTTTATTTTATTCCAATTTTTAGTATAATTT
>CAKPHZ010000048.1 GCA_934162265.1 uncultured Bacilli bacterium
ATAAATTGCTTGTAAGGTATTATACCAGTTATAAATCTTATTGCACAACTTCTGTGCACTTCTTTTTTTAAAATACATATAATATAAACTAGAATTGGAAAGTCTTTATAGGCTTTCTATTTTTTTTGATTTTTGATATAATGAATAAAGAAATTTGGTGATTTAATGAGTGATTTTAAGTTTAAGAAATCTTTAGGACAGAATTTTCTTCAGGATAATAATGTTATCCACAAGATTGTGGATAGTGCTAATCTTGATAAAGATACTTTATTAATTGAGATTGGGCCTGGTGGTGGAGCGATTACTAGGCATACAGTTCCTTTATGTGGGCATGCTTTGTTATATGAAGCAGATAGTAGGTTAGAAGAAAATTTGAATGAACTTTTAAAGTTGAATAATAATTATTCAATTCTTATTGGAGACTTTTTAAAAAGTAATTTAAAAGAAGATATTGGGAAGTATAATTATTCTAAGGTTTATGTAGTAGCTAATCTTCCTTACTATATTACGACCCCTATTATTATGAAATTTATTGATAGTGATGTTCTTCCAGATAAAATGGTAGTTATGGTTCAAAAGGAGGTGGCATCTAGGCTATCTGCTTCTGTTGGAAGTCGTGATTATGGTTCTTTAACGGTATTTTTGAATTATTATTATGATATTAAGAAATTATTTGATGTTAGTAGGAATTGTTTTATGCCAAAGCCTAATGTTGATAGTGCAGTTGTTTGTTTTGAGTTAAAGAAAGAAAGAGAGAAAGTGTTAGATATTTCTTTGTTTAAAAAATTAGTTAGGGATAGTTTTTCTTATAAGAGGAAAACAATTCGTAATAATTTGAAAAGTTATGATTTAAAGATTGTTGAAAGTGTGCTTTTGAAGTATGGTTTTGATTTAGGAGTAAGAGCAGAGGCTTTGTCTTTAAATGTTTTTGTTGAGATGGCAAATGCATTATTTTTAAAATAAAATACTTATTTTTACTTTGATGACTGTTATAGAAGTTTTAGTAAAGATAAGTATTTTTTGTTTATTATTGTTCTTTTTTTTATTATTATTCATATAGTTAGATGGGTGGTTTTATGATTAGAGTAGGGGATTTTGTTACGAGAAAATCTTATGGGAATGATATTGTTTTTAAGGTTGTTGGAATTGAGGGGAATAATTGTTTTTTGTATGGTACTTGTATTCGTTTATCAGCAGATAGTCCTATTCAAGATTTAGTTTTGTATGATAAGGAAATAGATGATGATTTTGGTAGTGATTTTAGTGAGTATAAATCTCTTGATCGGCACGAATACTTTTATCTTCCTGGGAAGGTGCTTCATATTGATGGGGATTCGGAATTTTTGTCTAAGTGTATGAATTTTTATAAAAGAAATCGAATTAAGGCTTATGGAGTGTTTTGTTCAGAAGGAGAGTTGTCTTCAAAAATTGTTTCTTTTTTAGAGAAATATAATCCTGATATTGTTGTGATTACTGGTCATGATTCTATGTATAAAAGGGAAAGAGCAAGTGGAAGTTATAAGAATACAACAAATTTTGTGGAGGCGATTCATGAGGCGAGAAAATATGAGAAGTCTCATGAAAAATTACTGATTATAGCAGGGGCATGTCAGTCTAATTATGAGGAATTGATTAAGGCTGGGGCTAATTTTGCTTCTAGTCCTAAAAGAATTAATATTCATGCCCTAGATCCTGCTATTGTTGCAAGTTCTTTAGCTTTATCAGATAAAAATAATAATATTGATTTGATTCATATTTTGGAGAAGACGAAATATGGAGCTGATGGAATGGGAGGTATTATTACTAAGGGTACAATGTATGTGGGTTATCCTAGAGAATAGGGGGAATATATGACAATTGATGCAATTCGTGATAATATAACCAGTCATATGGGTAATGAGATTTCTGTTATTCATAATGAGGGAAGAAATCGTATTTTAGAGTATCACGGAAAGGTAGTAGAGGTATATCATAATATTTTTATTGTTTTAGATGATGGAGGAAAAAAGAGTTTTAGTTATCATGATATTTTGACAGAAACTGTAAAAATTTCTTTTAAATCGTAAAATAATGGTAAAGATAACCAAAAAATATTGACAATTTTATTTTACTTTTATAAAATGTAGTTAGAAAGTAACATTTCTAGAAGGAGAGTTGATACATAATGAAGATTACTTCAGTTACTGTACACAAGATTGAAAAAGAAAATTCTCGTATGAAAGGAATCGCAGTTGTTACTCTTGATGATTGTTTTGTTGTTAAGGGTATTAGAGTTATAGATGGCGATAATGGTTTATTCATTGCAATGCCTAGTAAGACTACTGCTACTGGTGAGCATACTGATATAGCACATCCTATTAATAAGGAAACACGTAAAATGTTTGAAGATGCTATTATTGAAGCTTATAATAACGCTGAATAAGAATTTTAGGAAACTATTGATAT
>CAKPHZ010000049.1 GCA_934162265.1 uncultured Bacilli bacterium
ATAAAATCTAATTTATTTGATGCCGATAATGAAAAAGGAGCAAATGAAAAAGTAGAAGTTGAGATAAAAGGTCTTTTTGATGGTCATAATGAAGGTGGCGTTACTGCAGCTCAAGAACTTTACGAAAACACTTTGCTAACTGATTTAGATACGGCTGCAAAAGTATATGGAAATACAGAGGATACTGCAGTATATCAAGATGCAACATTTTTTGTAAAAGGAGATAAAAATTTAGATAAAGTCATTAAAAATATTGAAAAACTCGATATAGATTGGAAACAATATAATTTGATTAAAAGTTCAGATAATTACCCAGCACTACAACAGTCAATATCAGGTATATATAAAATGGCTAATAAATTATTTGTGGGGTCATTATTATTTGCAGGTGTTACAGTTTCATTACTACTATTTTTATGGATGAATGCTAGAAAAAAAGAAATTGCCATTTTACTTTCATTAGGAATTTCAAAAGCCAAAATATTTGGACAATTTGTTATTGAACTAGTATTTGTATCAATACCAGCATTTATAGGATCATACTTTCTAGCTGTTTATACAGCAAGTATGATTGGAAATAACATATTAAGTAAAGTCACTGGTACTATAGCAAAACAAATTGCTAAACAGTCAGCATCTAGCCAACTTGGAGGTGGAGCTGAAGTAGATGGATTTGATAAAACACTAACAAGTTTAGAAATTAATATATCGCCAAAATTAATGATATATGTGGTTTTATTTATGTCAATAGTTCTTATAATTTCTTTACTAATATCATCATCAAGCGATTTAAAGAAGAGTCCAAAAGAATTATTAATTGATACAAAATAGTAATAAATATTTATAATTTATAAGAGTAAATCAGAAATGGTTTGCTTTTTAAATAGTTAAAATTTAATTTTTGTAAAACGTAATAATTTTTCTACAGATTCTAGTAAAAGTATGATAAAATTTAAATAATAGGAGGAGAAAGAAATGAAAAAACAAAATATTTTTATGATAGGTTTGATATTATTAGCGGTTATCTCATTTGTAATATTCATACTAGTATCAGGCAGTAGTAACAAAGGTAGTGTTGAAACACCAAAAGACATTAATGACATTATTAATACTATAAATAAAAATAACAAAGATGTTTTACCCGAACTTGAAACTATGAAAGTAGATATAAAGAATATTGATGAAGTTACTAGCTATACTGGATTAAAAACAAATGATGGTATCGAATCAATTGTTGTATCAGTACCATTGATAACAGCACAAGCTTATTCAGTTGCTATTGTTAAGGTTAAAGACAATGCTGATGTAGAAAAAATTAAACAAGAGATGTTAGATAATATTGATATGGGACGTTGGATTTGTGTTTCTGCCGAACAATTATATATCACCAATAGTGGTAATGTAATATTTTCTGTAATGGCTGATAAAGATATTGCTAAAGCAGTATATAATGATTTTAAGAAATATGTAAATAATAATATTGGAAAAGAATTAGAAAAATCAAACAACGAAGAAAATATAGAACTTCCACCAGAAATGCCAGCAGAAAAATAATGAAGCACCTTTTAAGGTGCCTTTTTAAAGGAGGATAAAATGTTATTTACTAGTATTAGTTTTTTATATTAT